>JAYEKB010000174.1:0-3504 GCA_034660835.1 Thermodesulfobacteriota bacterium | reverse complement strand
GTTGATCTCTCCATGCAAATTGAACAAGCTGCATTGGCAGAATTTGAGAAACGCGGCAAGACGGAAATAAAGCCAAACGTAGATTTTTACAGTGCCTCTGTCTATCATCTTTTAGGAATCCCGTCGGACTTGATGACACCCATTTTCGCCATTTCTCGGATTGCGGGATGGACCGCTCATATCATTGAGGAAAAGACCGGTGAGGCCCAGGTAAAGCCGGCTCTTTACCGTCCTAAGGCGGAATATGTGGGGCAATATTGCGGTTTGCTGGGTTGTACGTTTGAATCTATAGAGAAAAGATAATAACGAGACCGGATGGAAACGTGGCTAATGCTCTTTGGTATTGACAAGGAGACAATGACCCGGTTGTGAACCCTAAAAGCGCACAGCTTATCTATAATCGCGTAAATGCTTCAATGAAGAAACTGGTCTTTGTACCAAGGGCGAATCATATCATCGTCACCGGCGAGGGAGAGGAAGAGATATTTCAAAGTGTTCATCGTTTTATTGGAGATGTGTTGAAAAAAAGAACAAATAATTCTCCTCGCAATGTAACAGAGAGTAGACAATCATGAAGAATGATAAGGTTTCACCCTTTGGTGCGTCAAGTCTGCTGCAGATTGCTAGTGAAAACTACATATTGTACAAAATCAAGGCCCTGGAACAAGATGGCCTCTGTACCATTGCCCGGTTGCCCTTCTCCATCCGCATCCTGCTTGAAAACCTGGTGCGGCACTGCAACAGTGGGGTGGTTAAGGAGGATGATGTTGTCAACCTTGCATCCTGGCAGCCGGTAATGCAGTCCCCCGAGTCCATTCCCTTTATGCCGGGCCGGGTTGTCCTGCAGGACTTCACCGGGGTGCCGGCCCTGGTTGATCTGGCGGCTCTTCGCTCAGCGGTTGCTCGTCATGGTGGAAACCCGGAGATAATGAATCCCTTTATTCCGGCCGATCTGGTTATCGATCACTCTGTCCAGGTTGACTGTTTCGGTTCAAAAGATGCGTATGACCGCAATGTCCAGCTGGAAATGGAGCGCAACCATGAACGCTATACCATGCTGCACTGGGGACAGCAATCCTTTGCCAATTTCCGAGTCGTCCCGCCCGGTACCGGTATAGTCCATCAGGTCAATCTTGAATACCTGGCCTCGGTTGTTCAGACTGACAGAAGAGATAGCGAAATCCTGGCTTATCCGGACACTGTTCTCGGCACCGACTCCCACACGACAATGATCAACGGCCTTGGGGTACTTGGCTGGGGCGTCGGCGGCATTGAGGCTGAGGCGGTTCTCCTGGGCCAGCCCTACTCCATGCAGATTCCAGCAGTTGTCGGGGTAAAGCTGACCGGAAGCCTGGCCGGGAAATGCACGGCCACCGATCTGGTGCTGACCATAACCCAGTTTCTGCGTGACAAGGGAGTGGTCGGCAGCTTTGTTGAATTTTTCGGACCCGGCATGCGCAAGCTCAGCCTGCCGGACCGGGCAACCATTGCCAACATGGCACCGGAGTATGGGGCAACCATGGGCTTTTTCCCGGTGGACAGTGAAACGATTCGCTATCTTAGGGAAAGCGGCAGAACCCCGCAGCAGGTGCAGCTTGTTGAACAGTACTGCAGAGAACAGAATCTATTCATGACCGATAAAATTCCTGAGCCGGAATACAGTATTGTCTACTCCATAGACCTTGCCGAGGTCGAACCGAGCCTGGCCGGGCCACGCAAGCCCCAGGAACGCATCCCCCTGGCTGCGATGAAAGATATCTTTATCACCCGTTTTCCAGAAGCAATCAGTGCAATGGGCAGTGATATCGACTGCGAATGCTGGGATGATGAAGGCGGTGCCTGCTCATTGCCTTTTGCAGGAAAAACAACAGAGGGAGAGGGCAGGGCAACGACGAAAAATGGAATAATTGATCTGGCCGGCGAACAGGTCCGTCTCCGGGACGGGTCTGTGGTCATTGCCGCCATTACAAGCTGCACCAACACCTCCAACCCGGAAGTCATGATCGGGGCCGGTCTGCTGGCACAAAAGGCTGCTGCCCGGGGACTGCGCTCCAAGCCATGGGTCAAGACCAGCATGGCGCCCGGTTCCAGGGTTGTCAGCCATTACCTTGACAGAAGCGACCTTCTTGCACCTCTGGAAGCCCTGGGCTTTCATATTGTCGGCTACGGCTGCACCACCTGCATCGGCAACAGCGGCCCTCTGCAGACAGAGATTGCCGAGGTCATTAATAAAAAAAGCCTGAAGGTGGCGGCCGTACTGAGCGGAAACCGCAACTTTGAAGCCCGCATTCATCCCCTTATCCATGCCAACTATTTGTGTTCGCCCATGCTTGTAGTTGCCTATGCCCTTGCAGGCACAGTGGTCATTGATCTTGAGACAGAACCGCTGGGTATCGATGTTGAAGGAGCGCCGGTGTATCTCCGTGATATCTGGCCGACACGTGATGAGATTCAAGCAGTCATGGCCCAGGCCCTTACACCCGAACTGTTTACAGAAAGCTACTCCGATATTTTCTCCGGGAATAAACCATGGAAGGAGCTGGAAGTGGACTCCAGCAGCCTTTTTCAGTGGGATGAAGAATCAAGTTACATCAAGGAACCGCCGTTTTTCCAGGATCTGCCCACTGAACCTGCGCCAATATCTGATATTGAACACGCCCGCATCCTGGCAATTTTCGGCGACACAATCACCACCGACCATATCTCACCAGCCGGAGCCATACCAGAGGAGAGTCCTGCCGGTCATTATCTGCAGGGCCTTGGTATTACTCCTGATGAATTCAACAGTTACGGCTCCCGGCGCGGCAATCATCAGGTGATGATGCGCGGCACCTTCGGCAATATCCGTATCCGCAACACAATGGTCGACCAGGAGGGCGGTTTTACCCTTTTCATGCCGGACAGAACTGAGATGAGTATCTATGATGCTGCCATGCGTTATCAGGAGTCAGGCACGCCGCTGGTGATTATTGCCGGCAGGGATTACGGCACCGGCAGTTCACGGGACTGGGCAGCCAAAGGAACATTGCTGCTCGGGGTGAAGGCGGTCATTGCCGTGTCTTTTGAGCGAATTCACCGCAGCAACCTCGTCGGCATGGGAGTGCTGCCGCTCCAGTTTGTTGTTGGCACAGATGCTGAAATGCCGGCTCTTGACGGCAGTGAACAGGTAACAATTACCGGACTTGCCGGCCACTTGAAGCCTGGAGCACAGGTCGCGGTAACGGTTGATCGCGGTAATGACCGCACTCCAATAAGTTTCCCGGCCACCGTACGCCTGGACAATCCTATGGAACTGGAATATTACCGGCATGGAGGTATTCTGCAAAAGGTGTTACGGCAAATGCTTAGGCAGTAAGGAAAACAAGAAACACGGAAAGGGGGGTATTCACTTCGCTCTCGTAGTTGTATAGTAGGGTCATGGACGACCCAATTTTTCCAGGGCATCCTGTTGGCGGTATTGATTATCCGCGAACGATGCAAGAATTTGACGAATGGTTTCCGGAT
>JAYEKB010000173.1:0-3516 GCA_034660835.1 Thermodesulfobacteriota bacterium | reverse complement strand
TGGAATCACTTTCATACTGGGCATTATTTTTTACTGCAGCATTCGCGATTAATATATCGCCCGGCCCTGATATAATCTACATTCTCTCAAAAACAATCGCAGGGGGGCGTAAGATCGGAATAGCGTCCTCTCTTGGCGTCTGCTCTGGCGCGATGGTGCATGTATTTGCCGCAGCCCTTGGCCTGTCCGCTATCCTTGCTACTTCTGCCATAGCATTCAGTGTTGTTAAGTATGTTGGTGCGGCATATTTGGTTTATCTGGGCATTCAGGCTTTCAGGTCGAAAGGTAAGACCTTTGACAGTGTAGATGCAAAGAGGCAGGAAACAACACCTTGGCAGGCGTTTAAACAAGGAGCTTTAGTTGATATTCTTAACCCCAAGGTGGCTATATTCTTTATGGCTTTTTTGCCGCAATTTGTTCGTCCGGGGTTGGGGCACACCTCTGTTCAGATCATTATCCTGGGCAGTCTTGTCATTGTAGTTGCAATTGTTGTCGAATTTATTCTTGTTCTGGCTGCGGCCCAGACTACCAATTTCTTCCGCAGTAATCGTAAATGCTCTCTCTGGCTCGATCGCATCTCAGGGTCTGTTCTTATTGGTCTGGGTATCCGTCTCGCATTAATAGAGAATCACAATGCATGATAATGGGTTAACCCAGTAACTTTTCTGAATTTTTCCGGATTATTTTTTCAAACAGCTCTTTGTCCAAATTCAGTTCCTGCAGCTGCGTCAGGCAGACTGCCTGGTCCGCCCATGGGGAATCGGTGCCGAACAGGAGGTAGTCCGGCTGGTGTGAGGTGATCAGGTCTCGGGCCTGTTTTCTACTGAGAAAATCCAGGGCAAAAGAAATTTCCATGTAAATGGGCTTGCCGATGAGCAGCCTGTCTACCTCCTGCCAGTCATCCCAGCCGCCAAGGTGGGTAATCACGAGTTTCAGATCCGGAAACTGGTGAAGTACCTCGGTAACCTGAGCCGGGTCTGCCCGTCGGACCCGGGGATAGGCAATGTCAAAACCGGTATGTGCAACAAGCAGCAGATCACACTCTATCACGGTCTCGTACAGTTCTGTCAGTCGATCTTCAGCAAGAAAAAAATCCTGATAATAGGGGTGCAGTTTTATGCCGACAAAGCCCTGTTCTTTAATCGTCCTGATATGGGGGGCTAGCAGCGGATCTTTCGGGTGAACCGAGGGCAGGGGAATGATACGGTCGCTCCGGATCTGTCGTGACCAGTCAAGTATGGGCTGGAACTGTTCCGGTCTGGTAGCAATGGAACAGACAACACTTTTTTCAATATCCGCCAGGTCCATGGAGGCGAGCAATTCCGCAATGGTGCCGTTCGTATACGCCTGCACGTTCCCTGCCTTTTCAAGGGCCGGTATGGCTCGGGCGGCAACGGACTCGGGAAAGGCATGGGTATGAAAATCAATCATTTGTACAGGGTATCATAAACGATGGTAACTTTTCAATAACTAGAGGTACAACTTTTTTAGTAGGAGCCCAGTCCTCTGGGCGATTGTCGGCTTGTGGCACGACGCCGGCCTTTTTATCGCCCTGGGGACAGGGCTCCTACACAGAATAGCAGAACATTGCCACCACTTATTGAGAAGTTACAAGCGATGTATGTACCACTGCCAATAGGATATCATTAGTGTGGCTAACTATCGTTTTATTAATTGTTAACATGGCAGTAAAGAAGATTGAATTCTTGCAAATTAGCGGCAGGTTCAATATTGTATAATTTCTGTGAACTGTTGATTGTATATAAATATGTAATGGAGCTTACCTGATGAGCGAAAATCAGACGGAATACACAATTACTTTTCTGCCGGCAAACCGGACCGTCAAGGTTAAGGACGGCAGCAACGTGATCAAGGCGGCCCGAGAGGCCGGTCTGCATATTAATGCCTCCTGCGGCGGGGCAGGGGTGTGCGGTAAATGTCGGGTTATAGTGGAGAGCGGTGAGGTAGAGGGAGGCACCAGTGAAAAACTTTCTCCCGAAGACTTTGAAAACGGCTACCGTCAGGCCTGTACTGCCGAAGTCCACCAGGACATCACTGTGCGTATCCCCGAAGAAACCGGGAGGCAGAAGGGCGGCCTGGGCATCGACGTCCCAGAGCGGCATCGTGCGCGGATGCATGTTTTTGATATAGAAAGCGTTAAAAAGGAAGGTATTTTTTATCCGCCGGTGGAAAAAATTTGCCTGGAATTGCCCAAGCCCGGGGCTCATGATAACCGGTCCGACGTGGGACGCCTGATGCAGGGTCTGGCCGACCAGATGGGTAAGCATCGGATGGTCTCCGGACTCACGGTACTGCGAAAAGTGAGGCGGGCACTGAGGGAAAAGGATTTTCTGGTCACCGCTACCATTGAACTGCCGGTGAACGAAAAGTCCAGGAACTACCTGCTCAACATACAGCCGGGCTGCTGGAAGCACCGTAACTTCGGCTTGGCCTTTGACATCGGCACCACCACCGTATACGGGGTATTGATCGATCTGAATACCGGCAAGATCCTGGCAAAAGAATTCAGCTACAATCCCCAGATGAGCTATGGCGAGGATGTCATTACCAGGATTATTTATGCCGAGAAGCCTAAAGGGTTGGATATGATGCAGGACCTGGTGATCGGGGCTATGAACGAAATCATTACCAGGATGTTGAAAAATGCAACACCCCCGCCCGGCGAGGAACATGGCCCCATCACGCGTGATGAGATCAACTCCATCACCATTGCCGGCAACACCACCATGACCCATCTGCTCCTGAAGCTGGAGCCGGATAGTATCCGGCGTTCCCCTTATGTCCCGGTTTCCACTTTTTTTCCGCCTCTGTGCGCAGACGATCTGGAGCTGGAGCTGCCGCATCATTGCGTGGCCCTGCTGTATCCGGCAATTTCAAGTTACGTGGGCGGTGATATCGTGGCCGGGGTAATGGGTTCAGGCATGTATCGCACCGATCTCCTCACCCTGTTCATTGATGTGGGCACCAATGCCGAGATTGTTATCGGCAATAAAGAATGGCTCGCCTGCGCCGCCTGCTCTGCAGGTCCAGCCTTTGAAGGAGGCGGTATCACTCACGGCATGCGGGCGGTGGAAGGGGCCATCAGCGACTTTGGCCTCAACCCGGAGACACTGGAACCGATGAATATTACAGAGGGGGATAAAGCACCCCTGGGCATCTGCGGATCAGGGCTGCTTATCATCGTGGCCACCCTCTTTGAACACAAGGTGTTGAACCAGAGCGGAAAATTCAACGACAGCGACAGCCCCCGCGTCCGGGAAGGACGAAGCGGCATGGAATATGTACTGGCCTGGAAGGATGAATGCGCTGCCGATCACGACATCGTGATAAACGAGGTGGACATTGAAAACTTTATCCGGGCTAAAGGCGCCATTTTTGCCGGAATCATGACCCTGCTTGAACAGGTCGGCCTGCAGGTAAGCGACCTGGAACAGATCATCCTGGCCGGCGGCTTTGGTTCCTACATTGATCTTGACAGTGCCATGAGCGTTGGTA
>JAYEKB010000172.1:0-3529 GCA_034660835.1 Thermodesulfobacteriota bacterium | reverse complement strand
TGGAACCAGGGATATAATTCCCTGCCAGAATAAAGGATTTTCTTCCAGCCAGAATCAGCATATCTAAAACCAGCCATTTCATTTTCTTCTCTCGATTTACTTTTCAGATCAAAATTTAATAAAACATTTTCTTCCTTATATTTTCTTCCATTATCCACTCTGTCCAAGGTGTTGAGAAATGGAAGAAGTGCCATGTGTCCATTGCGGAACTTTTTTTCTTCGTCGTAATAAAAAGCAGAACTACTGCTCCTTTCCTGCTTGTCAAAGAGCACGAAAGGCTGCCTGGCAACGTAATAAACTGCGGAGTGATCCGGAGTATCGGGAGAGCCAGCGAATAAGCAACAAGAAGTGGCAGCACAATAACCCGGATTACTGGAAGCGACAGCGACAGAACAATCCTGAAAAGACAGCCCGTAATAGATCCCTCCAGCGAGTTCGTAACAAGCGACGTGCCTCACCTGCCTCCTCTCAGGCAGAATCTAAAACCCTGCTGATTGCCAAGATGGACGCGAGCAATCTCAACTGTGACGGGCTTTCCGGACCATATTGGCTTGTGCCGGAGATTGCCAAGATGGACGCCATAAAAATTTATATCCACGTCATTGCGGGATGTTAGAAATAATTGCCAAGATGGACCTGAGGACATGAAGGTTTTGATGTGCTACAGCGGAGTTAGAACATCAAAAAAAGGAGGATAATATGGTCAGAAAACGGATTCTCATTGCGGACAGAGTGCGGCAGGTTAGAGGCAGTTTCGCTTTTATTCCCCATCGGTTTCTTTCAGGCGGTTTCCTGGCATCATTAAGCAGGGAGGAACTTCTCCTCTATTTTTTTCTGGTGGTGGCATCTGATAAACACGGTCTTTCCTATTACGGCAGTAAGAGGATCTGTTCATTTTTGAATATGTCGGAAGATGAATACCGCAGCGCCAGGGAGCAGCTCATTGCCGGAGATCTTATCGCCTTTGACTCCACCCTTTTTCAGGTGCTTGAACTGCCGGTCGGCCCGGTAGGAGGCATGAGATGATCAACAAACGCACTGTTTTTGAAATGTATCGTCTCAAGGACTTTGGATTTTCCCGGCGGGAGATCGCCCGGCAATTGAATATTGACCGGGCAACTGTAGCAAAATACCTGGACAATCCGGATCCGGCTCCCGGGAAAAGAGCCAAAAGGACCTCGAAACTGGAGCCGTATCGGGATGAAATAGCTGATATGCTCAAACAATTCCCCGCTATCAAGGCGCCGGTGATCATGCAGCGTCTTAAAGAAAAAGGTTTTGACGGTGAAATCACCATCGTCAGGAATCTTCTCAGACAGCTGCGTGGTCAGATCAACTACAGAGAGCCATTCATCCGCTTTGAGTCTGATCCCGGTGTCCAGGTGCAGGTTGACTGGGGTCATTTCAACAGCCTGAGCTATAAAGGGGGCAACAGGAAACTTTACGCTCTAGCAGTGATCGAGTCCCACAGCCGTATGCTTTATGTCACCTTTACTCACACTCAGAAGCAGGAGCAGCTGCACATGGGGCTGCTTGATGCTTTCACCTACTTTGGCGGCTGTCCCAAAGAAATTGTCGTTGATAATATGCTGACAGCTGTTACCGAACGGGTGGGAACTCTTATCCGCTTCAATGAAGCATTCCTTGATTTCCTGAGGGTATTGCATATTACCCCCAGGGCCTGCAATATCCGCGCACCCCATGAAAAAGGCAAGATTGAAAACTCCATCAAATATATCCGTCAAAATTTTTGGCCGTTGAGGAGTTTTGCAGACCTTGATGATGTCGGGAATCAGATACAGGCCTGGCTTGATACCGTTGCCAATGTCCGCAAGCATCAGACCACTGGTGAACGGCCGGTCGATCGTCTGCAACAAGAGACCTTGCAGCCTTTGCCGGAAGTTCTACCGGATTGTCGGGAGACAGCGTCACCCCTTGTTCACAAGGATTTTGCCGTCCGTTTCGATGCCAACACCTATACTGTTCCTCCCTGGACTATAGGCAAAAAGGTCACCCTCAAAGCTGATAATCAAACTGTTCTGATTTATTATAAAGACAAGGCCGTTGCGGTCCATAGGCGCTGCTGGGGGAAAAAGCAGCGGATAGAGCTGCCTGCCCATAAGGAACAGGTTAAAAAGGTACGAAAAAAACTCTACCATGACCGTCAGATCATGCTCTTTCTCTCAGTCGGCCAAATTGCTGCCGATTATCTTGACAAGCTTGCCGATGCCAGGCAACCAATCAGAAAAACGGTAACCCGTCTCTTGTCTTTACAAGATGAGTATGGAGACACCTCCTTAATATATGCCCTGCGCAAAGGGTTGTCCCTGAAACTGTACGGGGCTGATTATATCCAGAACATCCTTTATCAGGAAATGACTCCTGTCACCAACCACCGTCCAGTCAAACTCAAAAAGCAAGACCTTAACAATATCAGGCTGACCACGCCTTCCCTGGCCGAATACGATGCCATTGCCCTCAAAAGGAGAAAGAAATAATGCTTGATGTTGTTACCGATAAATTCAAAGCGTTACGGCTCAAACATTGCGCTGAAAACATTGACGGGGTCATCAAAAGAGCGGAGCAGAAAAATCACTCCTGTCTGCAGACCATTGACTGCCTGCTGGATATTGAGCTTGAGAAAAGAAGGAACAACCGTATTGCTCTGCGCTTCAGGCAGTCAAAACTTACTGAAAAAACAACCATTGATCAGTTTGATTTCAACTTTCATCCATCAAGACAAAAACAGAAAAACCTGATCGTAAATCTACTTGATCTTGACTTTATCAAGCAGGGAAAAGACATCATTTTGATCGGCAATCCCGGAGTCGGAAAAAGCTTTCTTGCCAAGTGTCTGGCCTATGGCGCCACACAGGAAGGCATTAAAACGCTTTTTACCTCCACCATGGATATGCTCAATCACTTGATTGCCGCAGAGGCGGATCATTCGCTCTTGAAAAAGCTCAAGTATTATCAAGCACCGGATTTACTTGTCTGTGACGAGATAGGTTATCTTCCGCTTGGCCAACAGGGATCAAATTTATTCTTCCAGGTTATCAGTGCACGGCATGAAAAAAAGTCGACTGTCATTACGACCAATTTGCCGTTTGCTGCATGGGGAAATATCTTTGACAGTACCACTGCCGCCACTGCGATTGCCGACCGCCTTGTACACAACTCGGAAATCCTTATCCTGGAGGGAAAAAGTTATCGACAGAGGACGTAATTTAACCTGATCAAAAAAAATGCCCGCCCTCATGAGGAACCAGTCTGTTTTTTGTCGGTTCTGAAATGCAGCAGTGTGTCTTCAATCATACCCGGCTGGTTTTTAATTGATGATTTTGGCTGCTTTTTATCCCGATGATTACAACTTTGACCACTTCACAATGAACGAAGAAAGACCTGACCCCATGTGTGATATATATAATTATGGTAATTTATTATAAGAGGTAATATAATGCGACACAATAATCATATCATCACCATTACACATCCAGCTCCGTCATGATTAAAAAGATAAATGTCCAAC
>JAYEKB010000171.1:0-3531 GCA_034660835.1 Thermodesulfobacteriota bacterium | reverse complement strand
CTTTAACCTTGCACTTCCTGTGCAAGGTTAAAGATATCTTCATCTCTTCTCTTCTTTTTTTGGCCGGCTCTACCTTTCTTGGTTGAGCCGGTTTTTTTTTGTCAGTCATGGTAACTGTTCAGTAGCACCCCATCTTCATCCATTTTGGCCTTCTCGAATAGCACAAGTATGCTTCGAAGCCCCAAGTGAACGAATATGAGGCACTACTGACCAGTTACCGTACGTTGGTTATGCCAATTATTGGGCACCACCAGAATAGTTAACCAGTCATGAATCTTAACTCCACTGTAGTCGCTCTCACGTCTTGTCCTGAATATACACAGCCCACCCTCGTCGACACGATCAATCGTGTGATGGCATCACTTGACCAGATTCCAAATCTGCATTCCTGCACTGTCCTGTTAAAGCCCAATCTGATTACTGCCAGGTATGGCATCCTCCCCTGTACTGAACCGGCCTTTATGCTTGCAGTTGCCCGTTGGTTTGTGGATCAGGGCGCGCGGGTCAGGATCGGGGATTCTCCTGCCTTCGGCTCTGCCGGCGCAGCATTGCAGACGCTGGGTATTACTGCGGAACTTACCGATCTTGGTGTCCGGATAACGGATTTCAAACGGTATCGAAATGTGGATTTAGCCGGTGGTGGCAAGGCCGGGATCGCGGTTGATGCCATGGAGTGTGATCTGCTGGTGAATCTTCCCCGGATCAAGGCCCATGCCCAGACCCGGGTTACTCTGGCTGTAAAAAATTGTTTCGGCTGCCTGGCAGGCCTGCGAAAACCGTGGTGGCACATGGCCTATGGCGGTAAAGGCGGCGGTTTCAGTGACCGGCTGGTACAGCTCCTTGATGTGTTGGCAAACTCAATTACACTTGTGGACGGCGTACATGCAATGCACAAAACAGGTCCTCTTCATGGTGAAATGTATCCACTGACTTTGCTGGGTGCATCAAGTAATCCTGCGGCAATGGACCGGGCTTTACTTAAGGTATTGGATGTTGATCCGGAGCAGAGTCCCCTGATGCAGGCCTGCCGTCGTGCCGGAGTTTTGGGAGCAGAGTTTTCGCAACTACAATTTCCCCTGGCAACACCAATAGAGCTTCAGGTTCATGATTTTCAGGTCCCGGAGCAGTTGAACCCTGTCCGCTTTAATCTTTTTCGGTATGCAAAGAATACTGTCCGGAGAATTTGTATGCGGTGATAGAAAGCCGACTAACCATTTCTTGCAAAGAGCTGTTCTGCAAGGTACATTCGTTTATATGAGAAATTGAATGATAATCCTGCTCTGGAGACTATAGATGTTTAATCTGCAAGGAAAAGTAGCACTCATCACCGGGGGGTCCCGTGGTATCGGGAGGGCAATTGCCATGCGGTTGGCCGCAAACGGTGTGGATATTGTGGTGAACTATGTCAGACACCGCCGCGATGCAGAGGAGACTGTTGCCGCGATTGAAAAGCATGGGGTGCATTGTCTGGCTGTCAAGGCGAACGTGGCCAAGGAAGAGGATGTTAAACGGATGTTTGAGGAAATCCACAACACCTATGAGCGATTGGATATCCTGGTGTCCAATGCTGCATCCGGCGTGTTAAAACCGGCCATGGAACTGACCACCCGTCACTGGAACTGGGCCATGGATATCAATGCACGCGCCCTGCTGACTTTGGCCCAGTACGCTGTTCCCATGATGGGGCAGGGGGGAAGGATCATTGCGGTTTCCAGCCTCGGTGCGGTGCGGGCTGTTCCCAACTATACTGCAGTCGGGGCTTCAAAGGCTGCACTGGAATCACTGGTTCGTCACCTGGCGGTAGAACTTGGACCAAAAGGAATGACCGTCAACACCATCAGTGCCGGTGTTGTGGATACGGATGCCCTGAAAAAATTTCCTAATCGTGATGAGATGATCTCCGTTTCCCTTGATCGAACACCACTTGGCCGGCTGACAACCCCGGAAGATGTTGCGGATCTTGCCCTGTTTCTCTGTAGTGATGGTGCGGCCATGATTCATGGCCAGGTTTTAGTTGTGGATGGCGGTTACGCCATTCAAGGGTGAGCGTTTCTCAGTAGTCTGTAGCAGCATTCAAAAACAAAGATAGCGGTCAGATAAACGAGACTGGCGGTGATGAAAGAGGGCCAGCCTGTTGCCTGGCTTCCGGTAATTACTTGAATCGGCCGATAGAGCATAGACCAGAAGC
The DNA here is from genome assembly GCA_034660835.1 of Thermodesulfobacteriota bacterium. Lineage (GTDB taxonomy): Bacteria > Desulfobacterota > Desulfobulbia > Desulfobulbales > Desulfobulbaceae > Desulfobulbus_C. The sequence continues at coordinate 1,343 of JAYEKB010000171.1, read as the reverse complement.
CGCCTGCATGAAAGATCCAGAAACCGGGAAAGGTAAATCCTAAAAATAAGTAAAAACTCTGTCGAAGAAGTTTCATAGCTGTCCGGTTGTATCAAAAAAACAAATCTTTTCAGGCCCTGTCCCTGCAGACTCCCTATTCATTTTTTGTACACCACAGCAATAGGATAGCATAAACTCTGATTATTAAATTCCAAGGTTGATAGTTTAATTATGAATAAAATTTACTTAACGGCCCAGGGTTTACTGGAAGATTCTTTCAAACTGGCACATCAGATTCTTAAAAGCGGTTTTAAGCCTACCTTTATCATCGCTGTTTGGCGTGGTGGGGCACCCATAGGTATAGCTGTCCAGGAGTTTTTGTCCTTTCATGGCATACAGACCGACAATATCGCAATCCGTACCTCTTCTTATAGTGGAATTGACAATAAAACGCGTGAAATAAAATTATTTGGTCTGAATTACCTGGTGAAAAATATGCAACACAGTGATCGTCTGCTCATTGTGGATGATGTCTTTGACACGGGTCGCTCAGTTGAAGCCATTGTCAACGAATTACGCCGCAGGTTACGATTAAACATTCCGGAAGATATTCGCATTGCCGTGCCGTATTACAAACCTACCCGCAATCAGATAGGTAAAGCACCGGATTATGCGGTACATGAAACAGCCGATTGGCTCAAATACCCTCATTCGCTGGAAGGCTTGAGCGTAGCTGAAATAAGAGAAAAGCGCCCTGCCATTTATGAAATTCTCAAAGATCATTTACAGGAAAAGTAGAATTGTCAGATATTGGTAAGGAAGATAGAAATTTCAATTATACCACTTTTGGACATAACGCAGAGATTGGGCGAAAGTCAATTTTTCAAGGTAGCCTAAACTGTTACCGGTACAGGAAACGATCCTCCTCTCCCTCCCTTATTCAGGGCGCAACAATTGATAGCAAAATGTTATCAGTCGTGTTACGCTTTTACTTGAATGGAAGTGATCTCTTTATATATAATTGTTTTAAAGAAAGAATAGTCAAAGCGAGATAAAGCCAAACCTGCACGTAAGGGCAGGGACGGAAAGTCACGGGTCTATTAGATAGCCGGGCTGCCTTGGAATGAGGTAGTTCGGCTTTTTTATTGTGTAACAATAATAGGATAGTTGCAAGTGTAAATGTTTGGAATCTCTTGAGGTCATATGGAGGGTTTGGTGTGGGTTGACAGCGGCACACAATTAAGTACCAATAAGATGCTTCATCCCCAGATATCATAAAACAAATGCACAAGTCCGAGGTATGCCGGCGAACTATGGACCCAACTTGTTGAAAATTAGAGAAAAAACCTGACTTGAAAAAAACG
>JAYEKB010000170.1:0-14212 GCA_034660835.1 Thermodesulfobacteriota bacterium | reverse complement strand
AACACGCGGATTTTTTGGTGATAATTTCAACCCTATCTCTTTTTAGAAATTTGCAAAGTGTTCACCGAAGGCAAGCCGATGCGGCCGCACCTGCTTTGTCGCTACCTGAATAAGCATAGGCAACTATAGCTTACTCAGGTGCTCAGCGCATCTGCAGCCACCTCGACTTGTGAAATATGCGGGTTAGGGAGCCCATAATAGATCTGCCACCCCTGGTACCTTACAATTCTGAGGTATATCAAACCGAATAGTTGTGAACCCTGCGATCGGTTACGTCCTGTCGATGCACGACTTCTTTTAATGCGCTACCTTGTTGCGGCCTGAATTTTTTGCCTGGTACAATGCGTCATCGGCTCGTTCCAACCATTCTTTCTTGTTCATCCCCTGCTGCCACTGGACAAGGCCGATGCTGACTCCCATCTTTTTAGTCCCGGAATTGATGTCCAGTTCGCTGACGACACGGCAGAGCCGTTCACATAAAAAGCCGGCATCATGCAATTCCGTATCCGATAATGCAAGTAAAAATTCGTCCCCACCCATGCGTACCAGAAGGTCCTGGCAGCGAGTCTGTTTCTGCATGGCTGTAGCCACCTGTTTGAGAACTTCATCTCCATAGGGGTGCCCCATGGCATCGTTGACTTCTTTGAAATGGTCAAGATCCAGGGCAGCCAGTGAAAGTGGATGATTATAGCGTTTGGACCGCTCAATCATGTGGTCAATACGTTCATTAAAGACCAGGCGGTTGGGTAGACCGGTCAGGGGATCAATGCGGGCCTGCCTGAATATTTCTTCATAATCATGGGTCTTTTTCAGTGGTTCGGCCAGGGTACTCATGGCTTCGTGGATCAGGTCCATTTCGTCGCTTGGAATCTCCTGATCCTTGCGCAGCAGTATCAGGGTTCCGGAATTCTTTTTGTTTTCAAAAGACCATTTATGGGAATGAAAATCGTCAATAACCGTGTGTCTGTCAATGGTACTGTCCGGTTCCTTTAATTGTTTTTCAGCAATTTTAATAATTTGTCGTCTCTGGAGGCCATGGCAGGAGCAGTACATGTGCATTTTCTGTCCACTGCTGTAACCGATGAGTTCATGGGGAACATATTGGCCAAGCCAGATGGAAAAGCTTTCGATCATAGTAGGCAGATCGGTAATACCCGCCAGTTTTTGGTACAGCTTGTTGACCTTTTCTAACCGATCTGATTGGCTTTGATAATGATGTAATTGTGACAAAATTTCATCAAGATCAGCTTGAAGGAGGATCGCCTTTTCCATACCTGTCTGTATTGTACTCATTTTTTTCACCTGCACCTTACAACTCTATCTGAAACACCTAAGATAAGTATGCTATATCTATGCCATGTGATAGTAAATAAATATAATTTACGATAACAAGTAGTTAGGTTAGACTCTCTCTGTGGGAAAAGTATTCAGGTGTTCTTGGGTCAAAAAAATGACTACTCAGTTGAAGGGAGATATATGGGTTTGCAACAGTTTTTCAGTTTTGCGGGGTACCGAAACCGCCACCACCGGGTGTGAGTATTCGGATCCTGTCACCCGGCCTGGCACTAATTTCGTTTTTACCGCCCAAGTTGAGTGTTCTGCTGTTTTTGCGGATAAAGATATTTTTTCCCGATTTTCCCGGCTGGCCCCCTGCCAGTCCATAAGGGGGAAAGACTCGTCGTTCGGACAGGATGGCCACGTTGAGTGGTTCCAGAAATTCCAGTTCGCGGACAAGGCCGTCTCCCCCTGAAAATTTTCCCTGGCCGCCGGACCCCTGCCTGATGGAAAACTCTCTGAGCAGGACCGGGTATCGGCGTTCCAGGATTTCCGGATCTGTGATTCTGGTGTTGGTCATGTGGGTATGTACCCCGGATTGTCCTTTCCAGTCCGGTCCGGCCCCGGCCCCGCCGCCGATGGTTTCATAGTAGCCGAACCGGTCATTGCCGAATGTGAAGTTGTTCATGCAGCCCTGGGAACCGGCTGCCACGCCGAATGCCTTGAGCACCACATCCACTACCCGCTGGGAGGTGAGGACATTACCGCCCACCACTGCAGCCTCCGGTGAAGGATCAAGCAGGCATCCTTCCGGGATGATCAGGGTAATGGGGATCAGGCAGCCGTGATTGAGCGGAATCTCTTTTTCCACCAGGCAGCGCAGGCTGTACAAAATGGCGGACTGGGTGACAGCCCGCGGTGCATTCAGGTTGCCCCAGAGCTCAGCTCCGGTACCGGTGAAATCAAACACAGCACTGCCGTCATTACGGTCAATGGTGAGTTCCAGGGCAATGGGGCTGCCGTCATCAAGATACTCGGTGGCCTTCACCGTATCACGTTTAGCCAGTCCCCTGTTGCGGGAAAGTTCGCACAGGCTGGTGCGCACCGCCTCTTCTGCAGTTTCCTGGACATGCAGCATGTATGCCTGCACCACTTCCAGGCTGTAGTAGTCGACCATTTCCAGGATAAGATCGATACCTTTCTGGTTGGCAGCTACCTGGGCCCTGAGGTCGGAAAGGTTGTCAGCCAGCAGACGTGTACCGCTGATGGGTGGTCGCCCCTGCTCAGACTCAAGCAGCTCCGGTGCCAGCAGCAACTCTGTGATGCCTTGTTCCTGAAAGACGCCGTTTTCAACGAGCTTAAAGGAGAGGATGGCTGCTCCCTCTTCGATAAGTTGCCGTGATCCCGGCGGCATGGAGCCGGGTGAGATACCGCCTATGTCGGCATGGTGACCGCGGCCGGCAACCCAGAAGATGATTGTATTGTCCCTAAATACCGGAGTCATAACGGTGATGTCCGGCAAATGACTTCCACCGGCAGCCGGATGATTGGCGACCAGCACATCCCCCGACATGATATCCTGTACCCGGCGAATCTGCTCTTTGACCGCCTCGCTCATGGCTCCGAGGTGAACCGGGACATGGGGGGCATTGGCCACCAGATTGCCGTCCGGGCCAAAGAGGGCGCAGGAAAAATCGAGACGCTCCTTGATATTGGTTGAAATGGCGGTTTTTTGCAGCATCCTGCCCATCTGTTCGGCAATGGACATGAACAGGTTGCTGAAAATGGAAAGTTGCACCGGGTCAACAGCAGTGTCGATCTGCTGCTTACGACTGCGTACTTGAACTTTTATTTGTACGTCACCATACTCAGTGATTACAGCGTTGCAGTCAGGTTCTATAACCATGGTGCTGGTGTCCTGGATCAGGATAGCCGGGCCGTAAATTATATGCCCTCCCTTAAAATCATCCAGATTGTACAGATTAGTCTGGAGCCAGCCTTCTTCAAAGTAGCAACGGGTGGTGGACAGTTTTTTTGGCGGGCTATCACCACTCGTAATGGGAAATGATGTAAGTTTTGAGGCTCTGCCGATGGAGCGGACCCGCAGGTCGTCAACCAGAATATCGCGTCCGCTAAGTTGAAAACCGAATTCTCGTCGATAAGCGGTTGTAAAGGCCGTTATAAAGTCGTTATCTACAGGCTGTTCGATCATCATCGGCGTATCCGTGCCCTGGTAGCGCAGGTTGAGATAGTGCAGGCTCTGTATTACCTTACCGGAGATTCCCTGATCAGCAAGCTCCTGTTCGGTTTCCTGTTGGAGGGATGACAGCGTATCAATGATGCCGGGAAGGGTGTTTGCCGAGAGAATTTTTGCTGCAGGCTGCTGTTTTTCGGCAACCGTGTCGGCCAGGCCAATTCCGTAGGCCGAAAGGATACCGGCAAAGCGATGGATAAAGATAGAGGATATGCCGAGACTGCGGGCAACGGCACAGGCGTGTTGACCACCTGCGCCGCCAAAGGTAGCCAGCACATGATTTTTGATGTCAAAGCCCCGCATGACCGAAACCTCCCGAATCGGCCGGACCATGACCTCGTTGGCTACTTTAAGAAAACCCAGTGCTGTTTCCTCTACCGTGAGCGGCGGACGGTTGCTGTCTTTGTAATAGTCGTTGATTGTATCTGTTAATTCAGACATCTGGTGCCAAGACTCGTCATAATCCAGGGGCTGGTCTTCATTTTCACCGAAAATATTGGGGAAGTGATCGGGCTGCAACCGTCCCAGCACCAGGTTGGCATCGGTAACGGCAAGAAAGCCGTTCTTCCGGTAGCAGACCGGGCCGGGATGGGCACCCGCAGACTCGGGGCCGACCAGAAACATGCCGTTGTCAAAAAAGAGGCGTGAGCCGCCGCCTGCTGCCACCGTCCTGATGTCGAGTTGAGGTGCCTGGATACGAACCCCGGCAGTCCGGGTTTCAAAGGTCAGCTCATACTCACCGCCGTATCGCGAAACATCGGTGGAGGTTCCACCCATGTCAAAGCCGATAACCGGTTTTTTCGTCTCCCTGTTATAGGTCGTCATGGCATAGCCGACCACCCCGCCGGCAGGGCCGGAAAGGATGGCCCGACTGCCGGTGAAATCCTCAGCCGGGGCCAGACCTCCATCCGACTGCATAAACAGGAGCTGGGTATCGGCAAGACCATCCCTAAATCCTTTTTTAAAACTCTCCAGGTAGCTGCGGATATGCGGGGTCAGATAGGAGTCCACCATGGTGGTGTCACCACGGGAGACTAGTTTGACCATGGGGATTACCTCTGAAGAGAGAGATATCTGGGCAAACCCCAGCTCTTGTGCAAGTTTTCCTACGGCCTGTTCATGTTGTGGGCAAGCATAGGCATGGAGAAAAACTACGGCAATGCTGTTGATGCCGCGTTTAAGCAACTCCTCAAGCTGTGGTTTGAGCACGTCAAGGTCTGGTTCGGCCAGAACGGCGAAATGCTCGCCTGTAATCCCGGTCAGTAGTTTTGTATCAATATCTTTTACTGTATCTTCATCTGGTTTCAGGGGTCGCAGCCGTTCATCGACTTCTATGACTTCTTCGTAGAGCAAGTCCGGTTTTTTAATTTGCAAGTCAAAAAGATTGGGGCGATCCTGGTTGCCAATTTGTAAGACATCTCCAAATCCTTTGGTTATCACAAGAGCAGAGCGTGCCCCCTTGCGCTCAAGCAGGGCATTAGTGGCAACCGTGGTGCCCATGCGAATCCATTCGATCAGCGAGGCATCAATGAATTTTTTATTCTTCTCATTTCCTTGCGAATACTCATCTAAAATTCGCCTGATTCCTTCACGCGGGGCATCGTCATAATTGGCAGGGTCTTCGGACAGGAGTTTGACGACCTTGAAGCCCGGTTCACCGGGAACCTCGGCATAGACATCGGTAAAGGTACCGCCCCGGTCAATGGAAAAGCGAAATTGTGTTTCGTTGCTCATGATTTTTCAGGTCTCTATTTTTCGCCTGGGTTCTTCCTTCTACTTGGCAGTCATCAAGTCAGGGAGGAAAAGGGCTATTTGCGGGAAAATAGTTATAATTGCCGTGGTGAACAGCATAAGAAAGAAAAAGGGCAGGGCATATCTTGCTATCTTAGTCACCGGCTCTCCGGTCAACCCCTGGATTACAAAGAGGTTGAAACCCACCGGCGGGGTAATCTGGCTGACCTCCACCATCAGGATCAGGTAAATGCCGAACCAGATGGGATCAAAACCTGCGGCAGTGACCATGGGCAGGGCAATAGGCAAAGTCATCAGGACAATGGAGAAGCCGTCTAACAGGCAGCCGAGCACGATGTACACGCAGCCCAACAGAATCATGAGCATATAGGGCGACAGGTTCATCTCGGTAATGGCCAGGGTGATGGCTGTCGGGATACCGAGAAATCCCATGACCCGCGAAAGAAAACCGGCACCCACGACGATCAACATGATCATGGCATTGGTCTTAACGGCACCTTTGAGGCATTCAAACAGGATTTTCAGGTTCATGCGCCTGTTGAGAAAGGCAAAAATCGTTGCCCCTAAGACACCAAGCGCCGCCGCTTCCGTCGGTGTGGCAATGCCGGAATAGATGGAGCCGAGCACAACCAGGATGAGGGTGAAGGTCGGGGCCAGATCTTGTATTGCCGTAAAACGTTCTTTCCAGCTGTAGCTTTCCTGCAACCTCGGGGCAATCTCGGGATTGCGGATACCGCGATAGATGATATAGCTCGCATAGATTCCGGCCAGCAACAGACCTGGCAGCACACCGGCCATGAACATTTTGCCCATGGAGACCTCGGCCAGGATGGCATAGACGATCATGATCAGCGAGGGTGGGATGAGAAAACCCAGGGTGCCGGCACCAGCAAGCGAGCCCATGGCAATACGCCGGTCATAGCCGAGTTTGTCGAGTTCGGCCAGCGTGATGCGCCCGACCGTAGCTGTTGTGGCTGCACTTGATCCGGAGACAGCGGCAAAGAGGGTACAGGAGATGATGTTCATTAAAAGAAGGCCGCCGGGCAATTTGTACAGCCAGGGAACCAGGGCTTTGAATAATTTTTCTGAAATACCGGAGCGGTAGAGGATCTCACCCATGAGAATAAACATGGGCAGGGCAACGTATTCCCATTTGCCCACCGAGGCCCATACAGAAGAGGCCATGTTGTAGCCTGCAGGCAGGGTGCCGAACATCTCAAGACCGGCAAAGCCGACCATGAACAGGGCAAAGCCGATCCAGACCCCGCTGCCGAGCAGCAGGAAGAGCAGACCAAAGACCACAAGGGTCATGGTAGCGATGGATACATCCATTTTACAAAACCTTTTCCTGACTTGATATCGCCTGGAATGTGGCAAGAGTAGTGGCCGCCAGTTGCAGCAGGAAACAGGCCGCCCCGACAAGCATGAGCAACTGCGGTATCCACAGGGGTGTATTGGTCAGTGTTCCCGAGGTCGAGTTGTAACGGATGCTGGAGCGGACCATCAGGTACAGGTAGTACCAGAGATAGCCCATGAACACGGTGGTAAGAGCAGTGGCAATACAGGTGATGACACGCATCACCATTGCGGGAAGCAGTCCGAGGACCAGCGTGATGCGGATGTGCCCCCGCTCCTTCAAGCAATAGCCTGCCCCAAGAAAGATTATAGCGGCAAGCCCGTAACCACTGTATTCGTCAGCAATAAGCGTGGTTTTTTCCAGGGTGTTCCAGAGGAAAATTTCCAGCAGTATCAGCACAGCCATGAGACCCAGAATGACTGCGGAAAGAGCAGCCATTAAATCACTGAGTTTGCCGACGAGTCGTATGAATATATTCATGCTATGAGTAGATTATGAGCAGAACAGGTTGTTTCTCAATATTTGGTAGTATAAAGAGAGTGATAAAGAGAGTGGAAAAGTGAAAAGAAAGAGGGAAAACAGCCGTGACGGTCTTTCCCCTTTCCCTTTTGTCTATAGCTGAAAGGTCGGATTTAATGAGCAGAGCTTTGCTCACCGCACCCTCAGCTGTTATTTACGGCCGGTGGCCTTGTAGTATTCATCAAGAACCTTTTGTGCTCCGGCACCTGCCTTTTTTGCCCACTCACCGCGAAGTTCAACACCGACCTTGTCCAACTCTTCCCGGAATTCCTTGCTGAGAGTGGGAATATTCATGCCGTTCTCTTTAAGGGTTGCACGGCTTTTAGTGTCCGCTTCGCTTGCCTCGTTCCACATCTCGTCTTCCATTGCAGCAGCAATTTTCAGTATTTTATCCTGTACCTCTTTCGGGAGTTTGTCCCAGGCCTTCTGGTTGACGTTGACCATGTTCACCGGGCCGACAATATTGATCGGAGTGAATTCCTTTAACACTTCCCATGCCTTGGCATCAACGCCTGATACCGAGGATGTGTACATGGAATCAAGCAGACCGGCCTTCATGGCAGGGTATACTTCGGAAAAGGGCATCTTGCGGGCTGCAATACCAGTGGCCTTACCAAAGGCAAGTCCTGTGCCGTCATAGACGCGCATTTTCAGCCCCTTGAGATCGGCAACAGAATTAATCGGCCGCTGGGTGTAGATGCCGGAAAAAGGCCATATTGAAGTATAAAGGGTAAACTGGCCGAATTTTTTTAATTCTTCTGCATAGGTTGGTTTTGCCATTTGATAGAGCATTCGCTGCTCTTTGGCACTGCTGGATATAAATGGCTGTGCTGTAAGGGCCAGGATTGGGGCATCGCCTTCTACCATGCCGGTAGGTACTTCAGCTATAGCCAGCTGGCCTTCAGCAACTGCCCGCAAAAGCTCCGGCCCTTTGAAGCCAAGGGAAGAACCCGGGTGAAGAACTATGGTGAGTTCGCCACCCGTGGCCTCTTTTACCCTGTCGGCAAAACGCTGGGCACCTTTTGAGTGAAAGTTGCCGGCACCATAGTTGAGGTGCATATCCCATTTTGTTTTTGCCATGGTCTCTGATGCTGCTGCAAAGGCAAACACGAGGCTGATTGCAAGGATTGAGATTTTTTTCATGTGTTGTTTCTCCTTTGTTAATGGTTCTGTTGACCGGCTACGCAGCCAGGTATTTGAATATTCATTTTGAAAAAAAACAAACTTTACCGCAACCTTTTTTTGGTCGGCGTCCAATCTGCATGTCGGGCATGAATCTCAGGAATTGATTTTTTTGTTAAGGAAGGGTAGCATGTTAACGTAATAATAACTGTAGTATTCAAAAGATGTAGTCTCATACGATTGGGAACCAGGATGAAGATATGGTAGGAACCGAACGAAGGGTTGCAACACGCATTCCTGTGGATACAATTGAGCAGGTCCTTCTTGCTGATATAAAGGTGATAAATGTCAAGGTAGAGCTTCCAAAAGGAGCGTATGAACAAACAGGGATTCTGCGTGATATTCATACCGATGGCATGTCTTTCACGGTGACGGAACATGTTCTACAGGAGGACGATATTATTCACCTTGAGACGTTTCTCGGTGATTTTTCGTTTGAAAGCGATGCCATTGTCCGATGGGTTCTGGGTAGTTATATTGGGGTCGAATTCCTTGATAGCCGTGCCCGTAATGCCGCCTTGCTTGCTGAGTTGTACACGGAAAAACTGCTGAATTTTTTAGGTGAACTTGACGACTGAAATTTGTGTTACATTAAAAAAAGCATTTGGGCACATTTACAGGATCTGGCTCAAGAAAATTTTGGTACGGTCGTGAGACGGGTCGGTAAAAAAGTGTTCAGGAGTACCAATTTCGACAATGCGCCCGGCATCCATGAAAATAACCCGGTCGGCAACTTCCCGGGCAAAGCCCATTTCATGAGTCACCACCACCATGGTCATTCCTTCTCTGGCCAGAGTTTTCATGACATCAAGCACCTCACCAATCATCTCGGGATCAAGGGCTGATGTAGGTTCGTCAAACAGCATGATTTTGGGGTCCATGGCAAGGGCCCGGGCAATGGCTACACGTTGCTGCTGGCCACCGGAAAGCTGGGCAGGATAGACATTTGCCTTTTCTTCGATGCCGACCTTGGTTAACAGAGTTTCAGTCCTCTGTTGAGCCTCCTGTGTTGCTCGTTTGCGGACAACACGCTGTGCCAGGCTGACATTCTCCTTCACTGTTTTGTGAGGGAACAGGTTAAAGGATTGAAAAACCATTCCCACCTCAGCCCGAATTTCGTCAATATTGGTATTATGGTCGAGAATATCCACCCCCTCGATGAAAATGCGGCCCTGGTCGGCAGTTTCAAGATGGTTCAGGCAGCGAAGAAAGGTTGATTTTCCTGAACCTGAAGGCCCTATGACCACCACCACTTCTCCAGCATCAATCTTGACCGTTACATCGGTCAACGCTTTTATTTCGTGGGGTGCGTAAAAAATTTTATGAACATTCTGTACATCAATCACGAGGTTCCCATCCTCCTTTCAAGGTATTGAACAAACAGAGACAGGGTAAAGGTCAGCACCAGGTAGAGGGCCGCGCAGGTAAAAAACAGTTCAAAAGAAGCAAAACTGGTGGTTACTGCTTCCCTGGTCGCCTTGGTCAGTTCTCTGATTGCAATAATGCCGAGCAGGGAAGAGTCTTTGATCAGGCTGATAAATTGACCGGCAAGCGGCGGCAGGATACGCCGCATGGCCTGGGGCATGATAATGTAGCGCAGGGATTGAAAATGGGTCATGCCCAGAGATCTGGCCGCCTCTGTCTGCCCCACGTTAATGGATTGAAGTCCGGAACGAACAATCTCAGTGACATAGGCCCCGGTGAAGATGGCAAGGGCAATAACTCCGTACCAGAGAGCAGGTATTTCAAATCCGCCATATTGTGAAAACAACTGGTTGACAAGTGTGGAACCGATATAATACCAGATGAAAATCTGGACAAGGAGCGGTGTTCCACGGATAAGTTCCACATAGGTATAGGCAAACCACCTGGCAGCAGGGTTAGCTGAAATGCGACCGATCCCTCCAATTATTCCCAGCAGAATTCCGATAATAATAGCATAGATGCTGACCTTAATGGTCATCATCAGACCAAGGAGCAGCAGTCCGGGTCTCCATTCCTGGTAGGTAGCAAGGGTATCACCGGCAAAGATCAGATCACCCTCGGCTGCCAGTATCTCTTCTGTGGGTGCTTCATAGCTTTCGCGGTTGCCGTCATCTCCCTTGATCACTATTCTTGTATTCTTTCCAGCGGGCTCAATACTGAGCACTTCACCTTCAATTTCGGATTTGACTTCTATTGTCTCTTGACTGAAAAAGTAGGTGGGAACCACGGACCAGCGCCAGGAATAGCTGATTTGGGAGGTGGCCAGCACAAAGCCGGCAATCAAGAAAAAAAGAATTACAAAGTAGGATGTGGACCAGAAACGGATCTGTTTTTTTGTCAGTTGTTCTTCCACTGGAAAATTATCTCTCAGCTGTTAAAACGCAATAAAGCAGGTCAGTTTCAATTCTGAAATTGAGGCTGCGGAAATTGAATGAGCCGACAGGTCCATCAACAATGGATCCATCGGCTCATTTTACAACAACCCAACCGTTATTCAACCAGCTTCATCCAGTCGGAACCGCGCAGCCATTTTTCGTAAATTTTGTCATAGCGGCCATCATTCTTGATCTGGCGCATGAAGTTATTGAGCCAGTTGAGAAAGTCCGGGTCACCTTTGCGGATTGCAAATGCAAGGGGTTCGAAGGTAAACGGCTCATCCAGGAAAACAGTATTAGCCTTTTCTCCCTGACGGGCTTGAAATGCCGCACAGGTGGGGAGATCGTAAACAAAGGCATCGGCACGGCCACTGGCGACTTCCAGGCCCGCTTCTGTAGCATCCTCAAAAGATTTGTATTTTGCCTTGGGCAGCAACCGTTTAATAGCCTGTTCACCGGTGGTTCCCAGCTTGGAAGTGACGGTATATTTGGGATCATTCAGATCTTTGTAAGACTTAACAGTATCTTTGAGTTTACCGTTAAGAATCACAGTCTGGCCGACAATGATGTAGGGGTCGGCAAAATTGACTTTCAGGTTTCTCTGCTGAGTAACGGTCATGCCGGCTATGATGATGTCGAGTTTGCCGGTTACAAGAGCGGGTATGATACCGTCCCAAGCTGTGTTGACCGGTATAAATTTAACACCCATGGCCTTGGCCATCATTTTGGCCAGGTCTACGTCAAAACCGACAAAATTTCCTTTTTTGTCGGACATCTCAAAGGGAACATAGCCTACATCAAAGCCAACTCGAATTTCACCTTTTTGAATGATCTGCTCTAATGTTGAGCTTTTGGCAAGATCTATATTACTAGCCAGGGAAGTTGAAACTAAGCCTGCACAGAAAAAAGCTGCGCTTAATACCACTACCAATACGCTTTTCATCATGTTACATCTCCTGGGAATTGTTAATAGCCGGCATCAGATATTGTACCGGAAAAATCTATAAGTCTGTTATGTTTAGCAGAGATCAATATGGAGCGCAACCTTGATTGTTGCCAAAAAGTAAAGGCGGAGGACTTATGAATATCGGACAGATGTTTCTCCTTGGCTTTAATGGCTGCACCCTTGACCGCGATCACTGGCTGACGGATACCATTGAACGGGACGGGCTTGGCGGGGTGATCCTGTTTGACCGTAACGTGGACGGGTCAGTGCAGAACATCAGCGGACCTGCCCAACTGCAGGAATTGACCGGTGAACTCCAGAAGATGGCACCTGAACTGTTCCTTGTGGCCGTTGATCAGGAGGGGGGCAGGGTGTGTCGTCTGAAAGAGCGTGATGGCTTTCCCCGCACTGTTTCAGCCGCTGTTCTTGGCAGGGACGATCCTAGGCAGTCTACTGCCCCGGCAGCAGCTGAAATGGCTGCTACGCTGGCTGAACATGGCATCAATTTGAACCTGGCCCCGGTGGTGGATTTGGAATTGTATCCGGATAATCCGATAATCAGCTGCTATGAGCGCAGTTTCGGCAGCCGTGCAGAGAGGGTCACAGCCCATGCCCGGGCCTTTATTGATGCCCATCATGAACACTCCATTGCTTGCTGCCTGAAACACTTTCCCGGCCATGGCAGCAGTCATGGTGATACCCATCTTGGTTTTGTTGATATCACGGATGACTGGCAGGATCGGGAACTCGATCCGTATAAATGTCTTTTTGAGGAAGGCTTTGCAGATGCGGTTATGACCGCCCATGTGGTGCATCGAGGGCTGGATCCATCCGGTATGCCTGCCACTTTATCGTCCGAAATCATTAATGGTATGCTGCGCAGGGACCTGGGGTTTGGCGGAGTGACCATGACTGACGACCTGCAGATGCGGGCGATATCGGATCATTATGGCTATCGAGAAGCTGTACAGCGGGCGGTACTGGCCGGAGTGGACCTGATGATAGTGGGTAATAACCTGCTACGCAGTCAGGATGCTCTTACCGAGGGGATTGCGGCCATACAGGAACTCCTTGATAAGAACATTGTTGATGCTGACTCTATTGAGGCGTCACTGGCACGTATCGCAGAACTTAAACAGAAGATACAAGGAGACATACCATGGAAGAGCGTCAAACCCACAGCGCAGCCGTAGGTTATATCCTCTGGATTTTTGGGTTTCTTGGAGTCCACCGGTTTTATTTCGGTAAACCTGTTTCCGGAACTATCTATTTTTTTACCCTGGGCCTGCTCTTTATCGGCTGGATAATCGATCTGTTTTTGATCCCGTCCATGGAACGTGAAGCGGATATCCGTTTTACTTCCGGACCCATTGACTACGATCTTACCTGGATTCTGCTGGTCTTCCTTGGTCTGTTCGGTGTGCACCGTATGTACATGGGCAAATGGCTGACCGGTATCCTTTACCTGCTCACCGGTGGTTTTTTCCTTTTAGGCTACATCTATGACCTGTGGACCTTGAACGATCAGATTACTCTGATCAATGGATCCTGATCACTTACGTTGTTTGGGTTCCCTGCCCTGGTTAGACAGGGAATAGGAACCGGGATTACCGGTTACCGGCAGCAACAGAACTTTGCCCAGTCCCAGATCTGCAGCATTTCGATATTGGCTGAGCCCGATGGTCATTTTCTGGTGCCCTTGTACCGGTTGGGGACGGTAGGTGCCAAACAGCCTATCCCACCAGGGAAAATTAAATCCGAAATTGGAGTTGGTCTCCCGAATAATTACCGAGTGATGGACCCGGTGCATGTCCGGCGTCACCACCATTAGTCGCAGCCACCTGTCAATATTTGTCGGCAGGGCAACATTTCCGTGGTTGAACATGGCTGTTGCATTGAGCAGGATTTCAAAAATAAGGACTGCCAGTATTGGCGGGCCAAGGGCAGCCACTGTTGCAATCTTGATAAAAACCGACAGAATAATTTCCACCGGATGGAAACGAAGCCCGGTGGTCACGTCTATGTCCAGGTCAGCGTGGTGGACCATGTGCAACCGCCAGAACAGGGGCACGGCATGAAACATCAGGTGCTGCAGGTAAATAACCAGATCCAGAACCAGTACTGACAGGAGTACGGTGAGCACAGGCGGCAGATCAAGCTGGTTGAACAGTCCCCATTTACTTGCCTGAGCAGCCAGGGAAACCTGAATGACGGTAACAGGGATCAGGAATATGACCAGCAGGTTATCCAGTCCGATAATGGTCAGGTTAGTCGTCCAGCGCCTGGTTTTCCCGGTGGTTAATTTCCTTTTCGGGGCAACAGTTTCCCAGCCAGCCATAATGAGCAGGACAATGATTGCCGCGCCGATTCGATAGAGATTTTCATTGAGCATTGACTGTCCTTGATAAAACAAAGTGGGTATACAGTTTACTCACCCATGCACAACATGCAGCAGGAGCCCGGTCCCCTGGGCGAATGATGAGCTTGTCTAATATTTTATTATATCACTGCCGTCTCTCAAAGAGTAAGGGAAAAGCAAAGTTTTTCAGGTTGTCATGTCGGTAAAC
>JAYEKB010000169.1:0-3554 GCA_034660835.1 Thermodesulfobacteriota bacterium | reverse complement strand
CCTCTTCAAATCGAATTTCCATCAGCTGTTAGGGGCTGTAAGAAAATAACATGGCCAATCTTGCATCTTATCTTCGGGCCATCTTTGAATGTAGTTCAACCGTACAATCCTCAATGTAGCCAGCTACGCCTGCGGTTTTTCTCAATCACAACATCCAGGTAAGCGCAGACTCCGAATATAACCCAAATCTAAGCGCAGGTAAGCAAGGAACGAGACTCCGATATCAGCCATGTTACTTTCTTACAGCCCCTTAAACACCTCATCATAAGAATGCCATTTCGCAGATCCATCCTTTAATTTTGCTTGAGCCAGTTCCATTGCTTCCTGAAAAGCGGGATGAGAAAGGATGTGTTCAGTATCCTGGCCCTCTATTCTGCGTTTTAAGGTGAGGAGATATTGTGTCACCATGTCGGCAACAGAAGTGCGATTTTCAGCGGCAAAGACCTTGGCAAAATCAGCAAGATCCTGATCTAAACTTATATTTATTCGAGTCTTGGGCATAATAAACCTCCTATTTTTTCCTACGATACGCACAACAGGAACAGCTGTCAAGTAACAGGGAGATATGGGGCTAAAAAAACCTATGTCTATTTCTTGACTGCCAGCAGCCTCAACTGAAGACATCAGAGGTTCAATCCCTTCAGCACACCACCCTTGTCAAACAGCTCAAAAACAGTTAACGAGGCCGGCTGCACTTCAAAGAGCAGGTAGTTACGCACGGAAATGCCCAGTGCCAGACAGATCAAAGTCCGGATAACTCCACCATGGGTTATGACAGCAATTTTTTCAGCATCATGGGCCATAAACAGTTGCAGCATGGTTTCGACCCGCTCACAAAAACCGGCCACCGCTTCCCCTCCCGGAAAGACAAAATCCGTGTGCCGAGTCCAGGAATCAATTAAGTCCGGGTCTAACTTGCTGATACCAGCAAAGCTCAGCATCTCCCACCGACCGAAATCAATTTCCCGTAAACGATCATCATAGCTAATTTCCTGCCTGATACTGATATGTCGTCGCAACTCATCAAGAGTCTGACGAGTACGCAACATGGGGCTGCAATACCAAACCTCAACATCCTCAAGCTGTCTGCCAAATTCAGCAAGACGCGCAAGTCCCTTACCGTTCAAGCCCACATCTGTGGAACCGACCAGTGTACCGGGCTCGACATCCGTCGACCCATGGCGGAGCAGATATAATTGTGTTGCCATTGTATCAGCCAGTTGAAAAAAAGAAAAAATGCAAAAAAAAGAGTAGCGCAGCTTTCAGCACTATTGCAAATAGAGTTTTCAGCTCGGATGCTGTCTATTGGCCTAAGAATATCCGGGAAATGCACTTAGCTCCAGCATATACTCTATATGGGGGAATTATTTGTGGCAAAGATGTAGGCTGGGGTGAGGTACGAACCCCAGCATTTTCACCATGATCGCTATGTTTTGTTGGGGTTCGCAAGCTCACCGCCAACCTACTGTATGGGCTGGAGTTAAATGCATACCCCAGTTTAGAGTATTCCATTGACACGAAACTATCAATCTTGGTAGTAGTCGTTATTCCATTAAACGAATAGCCATTTTTTTCAAAACACTTGGCAGGTGCAAAACAAGGTTTTTTTATGCAGCAAGCTCAATACATCAGCGCGCTCATCGACTATATCAGCTCCTCGCCCACCGCCTTTCATGCGGTTGCCTCGGCAACGCGGCTGCTTACAGAAAATGGTTTTACGCTTCTGGAAGAAAAGAAAATCTGGAACCAATTGCCTGCAGGAAAATACTTTATCACCCGCAACGACTCCAGCCTGATCGCTTTTAGCTTGCATGGTGATAATGGCCCCACATCTTTGCAGATGATCGGAGCCCATACCGACAGCCCCTGTCTCAAACTAAAGCCAAATCCGGTCCAGGAAAACCATAACTATCTACAGCTTGGGGTTGAAGTGTATGGCGGTGCCCTGCTGGGTCCTTGGTTTGACCGTGAACTCTCCCTGGCCGGTCGAGTCAGCTGGTCTGACAGTAAAGGCACGCTCCAGTCCGCCCTGGTTGATTTTAAACGTCCGATTGGAATTATTCCAAGCCTTGCAATTCATCTGGACCGGGAGGTCAATGAGAAACGGAAGATCAACAAACAGACCGACCTGGTACCCATTTTAGGGCTGACCGATGATATGAAGGATGGTTTCCAGAGGATCCTGCAGCAACAGCTCTGCCTTGAGTATCCTGACTTGGACAATCCCGATATCATAGACCATGAACTGTTTTTTTACGATGCCAATCCCCCGGCCATTACCGGCCTTGCAGGTGAGTTTATCACAGGTGCAAGGCTTGACAATCTGCTCTCCTGTTTTGCAGCTGTCCAGGCCTTGCTCGCAGCTGATCCTGCAGAAAACTGTTTGATCATTCTTAATGATCATGAGGAGGTGGGCAGCGTTTCCTCCTCCGGCGCCCAGGGACCGTTTTTACGCGATATTTTTGAACGACTGTTGCCGGAAACAGAAAAACGTCAAACCGCCCTGCGCAGTTCTCTCTTGATTTCTGCTGATAATGCACATGCGGTACACCCCAACTTTGCTGACAAACATGATCCCCAGCACCTGCCGCAGATGAACCATGGGCCGGTGATCAAACTCAATGCCAACCAGCGCTACGCAACCAATTCCCGGACAGCAGGCAGGTTCCGTATGCTCTGCCGCCGGGCCGGGGTTCCGGTGCAGGAATTTGTCATGCGCAACGACATGGCCTGCGGTTCCACCATCGGCCCCTTGACTTCGGCTGAAACAGGAGTGGATACTGTTGATGTGGGTATACCTTCGCTTGCTATGCATTCCATCCGCGAAACCGCAGCATGTGCTGACTGCTGGTGTCTGTACCGGGTTCTGCAGACTTTTTTCAATCCCGGGCAACAACAGTAAACATCCATCCTACCCACTCCAGGGATGACGGCTGCTTAGGGGCTGTTAAAAATTAACATGACCAATCTTGCATATTATCTTCGGGTCATCTTTGAATATTGTTCAATCGTAAAATCCTCAACATAGTCAGTCAAACCTATAAACCTTGATGTACAACTAAATCATCAATTCTCTGTGTGGTATTTGACATCATAACTGTTTTATTGTAGCATCGCGCTCATGAAAATGAATCGCAATTCAGAAGCAGAAGCAGAAAACAGTGACATCCAGACGCAGCCACTTGCCGATGTTTATGATTTTCTTGCCCTGACCATGCGCTACCCGGCCCCCTCCTTTCTTACAGAGGATTTTCTTGATGTATTTGAGGAACTTCTCGGTTCCTTTGATATGTTAAGCGAACAGGAAGAGATCCGGACATGCCGCCAACAGGATAACAATATTGTTGATACCCTGCAGATTGAATATACCAGGCTGTTTATAAATGGTATTCCCCACATTATTGCACCCCCTTATGGTTCGTTTTACTTGGATGGTGATCATACGCTCCAGGGTAAGTCCACAAAAAGGGCCAGGGATTTTTACCGGCAATACGGCTATGATATTGCCGATACATCGGAACCTGCCGATCACATTCGTCTGGAACTTGAATTTT
>JAYEKB010000168.1:0-14287 GCA_034660835.1 Thermodesulfobacteriota bacterium | reverse complement strand
TGATTATTTCCCCTCTGTTCCTGTTCTTTTTTTCACGTTATCTCAGCGGATTTATTCCAATTGCCTGGCCTGGAAACTTTGAAATCAGTATTGCAGTGGTCGCATTGTCTGCTGCCGTTGTACTCATGACCTGGGGTTTCCTGACACTGTGGTTTGGCGGCAAAGGAACTCCAGCCCCCATCACTCCAACAAAAAATTTGGTCACAACGGGGCCATATAAATACTGTCGTAATCCAATTGAGTTGGGAACGGATCTCTACTTTCTCTTTCTTGGAACCTGGTTTGATTCATTGACAACCGGTCTTCTCTGTATGCTCATGGGCATGTTGCTTGGTTATGGCTATATCAAAATCGTAGAAGAGCGTGAACTGAAGCTTCGCTTTGGTAATAGTTATGAGGACTATTTTGCCCGCACGCCACTGTTCTTCCCCTGGCCATTTTCGCAAAAGGAAAACAATCATGACTGAGGATCCCGGCGAAAATATTCTTGTTGTCGGGGCAACCGGGTTTCTGGGGCCTGCCCTGGTAGAAGAATTATCAATGGCAGGCTTTACGGTTACCTGCGGGGTACGGAATCTTAAGAAAGCAGCCCGTCAACTACCCTTTCCCGGCGTGCAACTCCTGCAAGTGGATTTCAATACAGACCTCAACCCGGAGATATGGCTTGCACGCCTTAAGGAATATGACATCGATAGGGTGGTTAATAATGTCGGTATTGCTAATTGTTTTGGCGGACAATCTCTGGAAAATGTAAATGTCCTTGCTCCTTTGGCATTGTTTGAGGCTGCTCAGTTTTTTTACGGAGATCATAAAACTTCTGCAGAAAAAACCACCTTTGCCAGGGTTATTCAAATTTCAACCACCGGGGTAGACTGGCCGGATTGTGATGAATTCCCCTACCCGGCAAGCAAGCGGTTGTTGGAGGAACAGCTTGGTCGTATGGGCGATCCGGCTCATATTATTATCAGGCCTAATGTGATTTACGAGCCGGAAAAGGGCCATCTCCTGCTCGAGCAGATCGCCAGAATCCCGGCTGTCTTTTACATAGGACACGAGCAGATCCAGCCTGTGCATTGCAGGGAAATTGCAATCGGCGTAGCCCGTCTTCTGAAGAGAAAAGTACCGGCAAAACATACTCTTCTCCGAGCTACCGGTCCAATTCCCATGACCTGGAAAGAGGTCTTTGAAACTTCCTCTACAGAACTTGGCAGAAGACATCTCTGCTATTGTCCGGTACCACTGAAAATCGCCCAGTTAGTGACGATGCTGATTCAGAAATTCCCGGACAAGATCCTCTACCGGCTCGGCATTCTTTCAAAGATGGATCCTGATACCATGCTGATGATGACCAAGGGCAGTACAGGGAGCAATAAAGAATGGCTGCAGGCCACAGGTTTACGGTCTATTCGATTGGACGAGACCTATCGTGCATACGGAAAGGGACCTGAAGCCTATGCTTCTTTCATAGAGTCTTTTCGTAACAACTCTATTGCCAAAGCATCACAGCAGAAGGACTATTGATCCATATTTATCTCAAGCGTTCAGGGGAGAGGGGGCGAAGGGGTTGAGGGTGCTGATTTTAGACTGCCGGTGGCAAAGGTGGCAATGCCCAGCATGCCGGCCACGCCGTTAAAGATAATATCCCGGACATCAAAGACCCGGACAGGCAGCCACCACTGGATGAGTTCATCTATTCCTCCGGCCAGCCAGACCAGCAGACAGGGAAGCAGCCATCCGGTTCTTGACCAGAGGGAGTTTTCGTTTTCCTCCATGGCCTCAACACTCCAGCAGATCAACCAGCCCAGCAGGCCGTAAGTAAGGAAATGAAGCCGTTCCTCGGGCAGACCGGGCATGAACAGGGCAATGAGTAGCAGAGCCATGATAAGAACAACACGCAGGAACATCCGGTTTTTGGCTGTTGTTGCATATCTCCAGCGTAGTGCCGGCAGGGTGAAAGCCACAAACAGGAGGGTAACGGTTGCTCTCAGTAAGCCTGCTGTGCGGAGTTGTTCAGCGATTGGCCGGACAATCCCTAACGTTGCGTAGATAAAGAGGAGATAGGTAAAGGTGAGAGCCCAGCGGAGGCCGGGCGATAGTGATTTGTGAATAGTGTACTCTCCGATTTTACATGTACGGAATTAATATAGAGGTCACCAGGAATTATGAATGTTGAAGTAATGGAAAACCAGCACATTCGTCATTCGACATCCCTGGTGACCTCTGCTGTTCGTTTTTTGATTATTTCTTCTTTATCTGGGCCTGCAGCAGGTCGCCCAGAGTACCCATGGATTTGGGCTTACTGTCTTTAGGAGGTGGGGTGTAACTCTTCTCTTCTTCCTCTCTGGCCGTGAAATCTTCAGGGACCAGGGAGATACGTTTCTGCTCCGTGTCTACACCGTCGATCTTGACCGTGATGTCCTGTCCGGCTTCAAGGACCTCGCGAGGATGGTTGATACGACGGCCGGAGCCCAGCTTTGAGATATGGAGCAACCCGTCAATGCCGGGTTCCAGGGTGACAAAGGCGCCAAAGGCGGCAAGCCGGGAGACCCTGCCTGCGTGGACGGTTCCGGGCGCGTATGTTTCTTCCACCTTGTCCCAGGGATTTTCCAGGGTATCTTTCAGGCTGAGTGAGATGCGGTCATTATCCCAGTCAAGTCGTTTTACTATCACCTCTACCCGTTGTCCCTGGCTGAGGACATCATCCACCCGTTCGGTCTGGCCCCAGGCAATCTCAGAGATCGGGATTAATCCATCCACGCCGCCGATATCAACAAAGGCGCCGAAATCACGGATAGAGCTGACCGTTCCCTCGACCTTGTCACCCTCCTGCAGTGTTTCTTTAAGTTGTTCCTTGAGACGATCCCGTTCCTCTTCAAGAACTGCGCGTGCAGACAGGATGATATTGCGGCCTTTGCTGCCGAATTCAATGATCTTAAAGGCCATGGTTTGTTCCAGATATTCGTCCGGATCTTCGACCCTGCGCAGACCCATCTGCGAATAGGGACAGAATCCGCGCTGTCCGGCAACTGTTACCTGGAAACCTCCCTTGATCTCACCGATAACCCGTCCCTCGACCGGGATGGCTGAGTGAAAGGCCTGTTCCAGTTCTTCAATTCCTGCCTGGCCCGAGCCGATACGGCGGGTAAAGACCATTTCGCCGCCGCGCATGGCAACCAGGAATACGGTGACGGTATCACCGATGCCGACGGTGAGCTCGTCATCATCATTGCGGAGCTCGGTTGCAGCCAGTACCCCTTCACTTTTCCCGCCTACATCAAGAAAGATATTCTCACCGCTGATACCGACAACTTGTGCCTCTATCTTGTCTCCGGGCCGCAGCCTTTCACGGGTAACGGCTTTTTCCCGGAACAGGTCTTCAAATCGTTCTTCGCTCATAGTCTTGTCTGGTTCTGGTAAATTGAAAGAATGGATAATTATGGTTTAAGTTTTTCAAACTCCCGTCTCCGGCGATTGTCTGCAGATGAACTATTAAGGTGTTCTGACGGCTAAGGCCAGGCAGGATGTTGTATTGCAATATAAAATGTTCTTTTGTTCAAGCTCAGCCAGGAAGGTAAAGAGCTGTTCCTTTGTAACCTGACTGAACCGGCTCAGCAACTCCTTTCTGGTTATTTGCTGCCCACAGGCAAGGTAGATCTGTCGTGAGCGGCCGCGCAACCGGTGATGCAGGGGGGGGCGATCCGGTAATTCCTGGCGGATAATCAGGAAAGTGGAGCCGTCGCGATAACTCAGGGCAGGTATTGAGGGATCAGGTCGATTAGTGTGAAAGGAGTGCCATCTGTCAATTTTGTCTCGTACCGGTTTCCAGCGTGCAGCCTGAAGAGTGCGGTCGCCTCGATAGGATTTGATCAGCATGTCAAGTTTTTTAAGAATGTTGGACGGGTACAGTTTTGTGTTTGTCGGATGTTGAACAATGGATTTGATGCCGAATTTATTTGGCTGGTTGCAGACCGGACTGCCATGGCCCAGGAAAAATCCGGCAGCAGCCAGGGGACGGAATGGCAGGACTGTGTCCAGGAGTCGCAGGGTTTCATCCACCTCCTGCTCGGTTGATCCGGGAAACTCCAGAATCAGGTTGCCTTCCAGAATCATGCCCGCTGCCTGGGCAAATTTCATGGCGGCAACATTGTCCATCACCGTTGTGCCCTTGCACATGCGCGTAAGAAGGGAGTCGGACAAGGATTCTATGCCTATCTGTACCGAAGAGAGCCCGCCTTTGCGGTACAGGTTGTAAGTGGCAGCTTTTTTCAGGGTTCTGATCTCAGCGAAAAAACGCAGGTCCATATCGCTGTCGGCTGTGGCTGTAAAAAAAAGGTCCGCCTCCTTTATCGGCAGGGCGTTATCAGTAAAGGTGAAGTCGATACACTGGTATTTTCCCATCATTTTTTTGACTTCATCCAGCACCTGGCTGCTTTTTTTGTAGCGGTATCCCTGCCATTGCAGGTTCAGGTTGCAGAAGGTGCATTTATTCCACCAACAGCCCCGGGAAAACTCAAGGGGCAGCACCGGGATGAAATCAAGACCGCATCTCTTCATCTGTAGGAAATAATTATCAAAGTCGGGCAGGGGCAGGTTTGCCAGATCTGCAATTTCCTGATTCTTTGGACAGGCTGCCGTGGAAATGGCTACCTGTTGGCGAGCCAGGATATTAACATTGGATAGAGGTGTCGTATTCTCCAGATGAAGAAGAAGTTCTTTCAGTGGCTGTTCGCCTTCACCGGTAATGATAAAGTCGATTTCAGGAAAAATAGAGAGCAGTGAGCTGCCAAGCGCCTGAGTACAGGTGGAACCGCCAAAGACAATGGGAATATCCGGCCATCTGTTTTTTATGGCCCGGGCAGCGTACAGGGATGGAGGCAGCTGGCTGAAGCAGACTGAAAATCCGATCAGGCTGCAATGGCTGAAGTCCTGTCGGTCGAGCCAGTTCTGCAGCTGTTCTTCAAGCATTGGCAGCAGCTCAAAGTAGTCGGGGACAGGTTTTCCTTTCAGGGATTTCCGGAAAACCTGTCCGGCCTTTGATTTTTGCTCGGGAAAGAGCAGGCCGCAGTACAGTGCTTCCGCTGCCCACGGGCCCTCTGCGATAATTCGGTAATTGTCCAGGCCTATGGCTGCGGCAGTGTCTAAGTAGGGATGGCAGCATTCCACCTCAACGCGGTCCAGTTGCTGCCGGAGATAGCCCTTTAATGTACCCAGTTGAATGGACGGGCGGTTAAATATCGCCCAGGGCATAGAGATGAGTACCAGTTTCATAACTGCTGGTGTAAGCGATCACAGGCACCCCATCTTCACGCGGTTTCTCCCGCCCGCATAGGCGGGCTATAGCGAACGGAAAAAACTGCGTAAATCTGGAGTACCTGTGACCGCTTACAAGTTTTAGGTTTGTGAAAATACATAGTTATGAATCACGTGATCGGTTACCTACTGTTTAATGACTTCGGTACCCGGCGGCAGGTCAAGCTGCAGGAGTTCTTTCAGGGTATCCGCTGAATCCGCAGGCAGGGAATTGAGTTTGATGTTGCTGAAGCTCAGCTCAGTTATGGAGTCGAAATGATCTTCCATAATAAGCCTCCGGATCAGATTGTTTTTGTTAAACCAGAGGTGCAGGGCCTTGATCTGGGCGTGCGGCTCTTTGGGCACAAGTTTAACTGACTGCATCTGCTGATCACCGGAGCTGAAGATAAAACGATTTTCAGGATGCTTGGCTGTGAAATCATCAAGCAGGTTTCGTGTACCGGCAAAAAAAGCGTAGGTGATATCAGATTGCATCTCCTCTGCCGAGGTGATGATCACCTGGTTATCCTGTTTGGTGTAGATGGAGAGCTGCTTGCCGTCATTAAGGATAATCTGGGTGTCCGGCTCGGTGTAATTCCAGCGCATAACACCGGGTTTGCTGCCGGGCCGATAAAAAACAGCAGTTCCTGCTCCCTGTCGCCCGCGGCCACCTGTGCGGGTCAGCTGGCTGAAATCAAAGCTGAGGCTGGTCAGGTCGCGGTAGATGTCCTGAATTTTTTCAACCTGTTGTTCCGGTACCGGTGCAGGAGAAGCACTCACTTCAGGTAGCGGGATTCCAAGGAGGCAGAGAAGAAAAACAGGGATGATCAGTAGAGAAATTTTATCAGGCATCGACTTTTTCAAGGTTTATGGTGCGGCCGAAAATACGATCAGCCAGTTGCCGGACAGGTCCGGTGGAGTCGGAGACAAAAAAACGGCTGGCCGCAGAATGTTGTTGCAGCTTGTCTTCAAGATCCGGGTTGTTGTTGATGAAATGTTTTAAGTGCAGAGCAACTTCAACAGAAGAGTCAATCAACTCTACACGTTTACCGATCCGTGGCTGGATTAGTTTATGCAAAAGCGGGTAATGGGTACAACCAAGGACCAGAGTGTCGATCTGTTGAAGCCGCAAAGGATGCAGGTAGCGGCGCAGAATCATCTTGGTTTCACGTTTGTTCAGCCAGCCCTCTTCAACCAGAGGCACCAGCAGCGGGCAGGCCCGGCTGATTAGCCGGCAGTCAGGTTTGATTTCCTGGATACGATCTTCATACATTCCCGAGCGCACGGTCGCCCTGGTGCCGATAATGCCGATTCTGTTATTTTTTGTCACTGCGCAAGCTTTCTTGGTTGCAGGCGTGATTACGTCGATTACAGGCACTTGGTACTGGCTGCGCAGGGCACCGGTTGCAGTGGAGGCAGCGGAATTACAGGCTATGACAATAACCGTGGCACCGTGGCTGAGCAGAAAATCCGTATTGCGGCGGGAGTAGTCAATAATAGTTTCCGGACTTTTAGAGCCGTAGGGGGTACGGGCAATGTCGCCAAAGTAAAGCAGCGGGTATCCGGGGCAGATATGCTCAATTGCCCGGGCTACAGTCATGCCGCCGACACCGGAATCAAAAATGCCGATCATGATAATTTATGAATAATAAAGGCAGGTCAGAGTTGAGTATAATACAGGGCGTTGGACAGGATCCACCCCCTGTATTTTGAGTATTGAACAAGTGTAAGAGCGTGAACAGATTGGGTGCTGCTGAACCCTTACGTTATTTTTTCTTTTTCTTGGTGCGTGCAGCAATGGCCTTACGCAGGTTTTCAGGGAGTCCGCGTTCCTTGCCGGATTTGGAACGACGTTCGGAAAGGGATTTTGCACACAGGGGCTGGCGGGCACTGAAACCATATTTCTTGCGGTATTCTTTGGGTGTCAGGTCATGGGATTTTAAGTGTTTGGGAGAGAGCATCTTGAATTCCTGGCCGCATTCCAGACATACAACCTTGTTCTTCTGGATGGAACGTTTGGGCTCCATGACCGGTTTGCTCTCCGCTCCCTCTAAAGCCTGGCCTGAGATTTCGGCATCCTGTAAATTTTTCAGGGTCTGATACGTATCGTTAAGAGCGGCTTTGACTTCATCTATGGTCATATCTTTGCCGCTGATCTGTGATTGAATAAGTTCAGCAGTCATTTCAACAAGTGACTTGCTCATGTGCTGTGCTCCTGTATATAAGTGATGTAAAAGGAAGTAAATGCTACCCGGTTAATATATTACCACCTTAGATGAAAGATATCTATTATGCAATGCAATACCGGATGTGCGCATTAATTGCTGACCCGTGTATTGTTTTCTGTGTAGATCCAAAGATTTTGTCATGCAGTTACAACGAAACTGAATAATATTTCTGTACTTTGATCATGCAGGATGATTTTGTCGAGGCTGTTTGTATATCTATGTGCTTGATTGCTGTTTTCCATGGTTGACAGAGAGGGGAAGCGGGATTATTGTAGTTACAATTCTGAAGCTAAGTGGAGTTTATGTTCAGTAATATTGTAAAGTTATATAGCATGAGGTGTTGAAATGCCTGTATATGAGTACGAATGTCCGGCCTGTGAAAAGGTGATTGAAGTGCAGCAGCGGATCAGTGATGATCCTCTGTCAACGTGCCCGGAGTGCGGTGGTGAGATAAAGAAACTGGTTTCTATGAGTTCTTTTCATCTGAAGGGCGGCGGGTGGTACTCTGACGGTTACAGTTCAGCGTCCAACGGCAACGGCAATGGTGGCAATGGCAGCAATGGTGGAGAAAAATCAAAACCTGCAAAAGAGACAACTACTACACCACCCTGCCAGGCAGGAGACAGCGGGAGCTGCAAAAAATGTCCTGCCGCTACATGAGTTTTTTAACCTGATTGCAGCTGATTTACAGTACCAGCCCGGCCCCGGCGGCCGGGTTTTTTTATGCTTTGGTCACAATGGCCATGGCATCACCATAACTGAAAAATCCGTACCCTTTTTGGACGGCTTCCTTATAGCTTTGCAGGATTCGTTTTCTTCCGGCCAGGGCGGATACCAGGAACAGCAGCGATGACCGGGGCAGGTGAAAATTGGTGATCAGGTTGTCCACTACCTTCAACCGGTAACCCGGATAGATATACAAACCGCATAATCCCTGCACCGGCTGTACCCGGCCGTCAGTGTCTGCAGCAAACTCAATGGTCCTTGCCGTGGTAGTTCCAACTGCCCAGATGCGGCCGCCGGCAGCCCTGGTCTCATTTATTGCCCGGGCGGTTTCTTCGGGTATCCTGATAAACTCCTCGTGAATTTGGTGCTGCCGGATGTCTTTGCTTCGTACCGGAGCAAAGGTTCCATAGCCAACATGAAGGGTGACCGCAACCTGTGGTATTCCCATTTTCTCAATTGTTGCCATCAGCTGATCGCTGAAATGAAGTCCGGCTGTGGGTGCGGCAACCGAACCGGTATGTTTGGCATATCGTGTCTGGTAGCGGCGGGCGTCTGTTGTCGTACTTCCTTCCGGCCTGCTGATATAAGGAGGCAGCGGAATCTGCCCATGCTCCTCCAGCAAACTCTCAAGGTTGACTGTGTCCGGATAGAACAGGGTGACGTCCACTTTGCCGTCTGAGCGCAGGGTCTCCACCCTGGCCTGCAGATCCCCGGCAAAATACAGTATACTGCCCGGCCCGGGGCGCTTTGAACTTTTGATCAGGGTAAGGGCTGTGGCCCGGCTGACACCCTTTTCGTATTTTCCAGGTTCAGGAAAATGCAGCAGCAGCATTTCCACCCTGCCGCCGGTCTGCTTGCGGCCAAGGAGTCGGGCTGGAAAAACTCGTGTATTGTTCCGCACCAGCAGATCACCGGGCCTGAGCAGTTCGCTTATTGAATCAAACAGGTGGTGCCTGGTTGTGTCGTTTATACAGTCCAACACAAGCAGCCGGGACTGGTCCCGCTGCTTGACCGGATGCTGGGCAATTTGATCTTCGGGCAGGAAATAATCGTAGCTTGAGAGCTGGTACTGGTCATCCATGGGGAAAAGGCAGGGATTAGGGACAAGGGATAAGGGGTTAGAAAGTTCTGGGTTAAAATGTTGCAAACCAGCATAACCTACTTTATCCTGTCTGAAAAGAGTTCCGAGGGTTGAGTTCCGAGTTCCGGGTTCCGGGTTTCGGGTTGTAACCCTGAACCTTGAACCTTACCCTTGAACCGTCTAATGTACCTGTTGACAGCTGCCACGGATTTAGAGATGCAACCCTTTGCTGAGGCCGGGGGTAATACCAACAATACCCTGCAGCTGGTCACCGGGCTTGGCCCGGTAGAGACAACTCTTTCCCTGTCCTGCCTGTTGCATGAGCAGGCGAACCGGATTGATGCGGTGTTGAATTTTGGTGTTGGCGGAGCCTATCCTGATAACGGAACCGATCTTCAGGCCGGTCTGCTTGATATCTGTCTGGCAGAGCAGGAAATACTGGGTGATCTCGGCATTTGTCTGCAGGATGGCTTTGAGCGGTTTACCTCTGCTGATCTGCAGGTTGAGGACAGTTTTGTTCTGGATCCGTCCCTGCTGGCTGTCGCTGGTCGGGCTCTTGATTGTGCCGGAACTGCATACAAAAGCGGCACCTTTATCACTGTAAACTGTGCCAGCGGCACCCAAAAAAGGGGGCGGCTGCTGGGCCGCGAATTTCAGGGGCTCTGTGAGAATATGGAAGGCGCTGCCGTAGCCAGGGTCTGCAGCCATTTTGCTTTGCCCTGCCTTGAGGTGCGCTGTATAAGTAATATGGTTGAAGACCGGGATACGAGAAACTGGCAGCTGAAACAGGCCTGTGCCCGGGTAGGTCAGGCAGCAGCAACCATTGTCAATTATCTTGTAAAACAGGAAAAGTAACCGATCATGGGGTTATTAACTCTGTGATATGATTAACCTCAAAGCTGTAAGTGAGCACAGGTGCAGCCTATTTGTGCGATCATGGTTGTTCGCTATAGCCCGCTATGCGGGCACTCGTGATCGTGCAAAGATGCTGTGCCTGTGGTCGCTTACCAGGAAAAGAGATGAGCAGGGAGCTGAGCATCGGCTATTCGCCGTGCCCCAACGACACCTTTATCTTTTATGCGCTCATGCATGGACGGATTCCTCTGCACCATGTACATTTTTGCCCGCCGGTGTTAGATGATGTGGAAACGCTCAACAGCTGGGCTTTGGACGGCAGGCTGGATGTGACCAAACTGTCCTTCCATGCCCTGGGCCATGTCCTTGATAAATATACTATGCTCAAATCCGGTGCCGCCCTCGGCCGCGGCTGCGGGCCGCTGCTGGTAACCCGGCCGGGTCTTGAGAAGGGGGATCCGGCAGACTGGGCGATTGCTGTCCCCGGCAGATACACCACGGCTGCCCTGCTGCTCAAATTGTTTCTTCCCGATCACAGCCAAACCGTGGTCATGCGTTTTGATGAGATCATGGA
Source organism: Thermodesulfobacteriota bacterium (assembly GCA_034660835.1). GTDB lineage: Bacteria > Desulfobacterota > Desulfobulbia > Desulfobulbales > Desulfobulbaceae > Desulfobulbus_C. The sequence goes on along the minus strand of JAYEKB010000168.1, from coordinate 3,534 downwards.
CGCTGTTGCAGACTCCAGGGTGGATGGCGGCATTATTATCCATGAGAGCCGTTTTACCTATCAGGAGCACGGTCTTCTTTGTATACAGGATCTTGGTAAGTGGTGGGAAACCGATACCGGCCTGCCCATTCCTCTGGGCTGTATCGCTGTGCGCAGTTCTCTTGATCCGCAGGAGATTACTGAAGTTGATCAGGCGATCAAGGCAAGCGTGCAGTGGGCGCATGGGCATCCGGATAAGTGCAGTGCTTATATTAAGCAATATGCCCGGGAACTTAACGATCAGGTGATTAGCAGCCATATAGGTCTTTATGTCAATGATTTTTCTGTGCAGCTTGGCGATGAAGGGCAGGCGGCGGTAAAGGAACTGCTACGTCGGGGCAGGGAAGCAGGAGTTTTTCCAGCCGGGCCGGAGGACGGGAACTGATGGTGACGGCAGCTGTTGATACAACAATGGCCCTGCTCGACCGCTACCCGGTTCTTGGTATCTGCGGCTGCAGCGGAGCCGGCAAGACCACCCTGATCGAGGCGTTGATTCCCCGGCTGCACTCCATGGGCCTGCAGGTGGCAGTGGTAAAGCATGGTGCTCATAATGTATCCATTGATGTTCCCGGCAAGGACAGTGATCGTTTTTTTCGTGCCGGGGCCGATGTCTCCCTTTTTGGCGAGGAGTGTGTTACCCGTCGCCACGAGCGTGGAGATTTTGCTTCCTTTCTAATCAGCCTTTGCAACTCGTATGACCTGGTGCTGGTTGAAGGTCATGCGAGCACAAAAATCCCAAAAATCTGGCTGCTTGGCAGTGGATATGCTGCTCCGCCCGAAAACCGGGGACGGATACTGGACGTATTCAGCCGCGAGCAGTCCAATGTGGGCCAGGTTTTTCATTTTCTGCAGCAATGGCTGAGCGGCAAATTGCAGCAGACCCCGGTGTGGGGCTGCGTGCTGATCGGGGGCAGGAGCCGTCGCATGGGCAGGCCCAAGCATCTTATTGAGTATGATGGTAGAACATGGCTTGAGCATGCGGTGAATAAGCTTACTCCCCTGGTAGACCAGGTTGTGCTCTCCGGCCCGGGTCAGGTGCCTGCTACCCTGGCAGCTCTACCCCGCGTTCCCGATGGTCCGGGACTGGCCGGTCCGCTGGCCGGTATTATATCGGTTATGCGCTGGCAGCCTGTAGTTTCATGGCTGGTCATGGGGTGTGACCAGCCTGATGTTCGGGTGGAGAGCCTGCAGTGGCTGCTTGATAGACGCAGGCCCGGTGTCCATGCAATCCTGCCGGATCTGCAGGGTGACGGTCATATCGAGCCCCTTCTTGCCTGGTATGATTACCGTTGCCGCTTGCCACTGGAAGAGATCGTGGCTTCCGGTTCTTTGCGTATCAGCCAACTGGCCGGTAAACCCGGAGTCCATCACTTTCCGCCACCTGAACATCTCCATTCCTCCTGGCGCAATGTCAACACACCTGCTGAGTTGGATGTCCCTGATACCTTATGAAACCATTAAACGATGAAACCATAGCCCGGCTTACCTCCCGGCTTGCCCGGGAAGATGATTTTGTCTTTCTGGAAAGCTCCAGGGTGACCGAAGAAAATCACCAGTCGCTGCTCTTTACTCAGCCGTCCGAACGTCTGGTCTGTAATGTGGGCGATGATCCAGCACGTTTTCTGGCCAGGGCGGATTCCTTTCGGGAACAGGGTTTCTTTCTGGCAGGCTGGCTGGCCTATGAGTTCGGCTATCTGCTGGAACCCCGTCTGCGCTCCTTTCTATCCGGTACAATCAGCGATTCTGAGAAGCCCCTTGCCGTGCTGGGAGTTTATAACGAGCCGCTTGTCTTTGACCACAAGACCGGTTCTTTCAGCGGTGGCCGGGAATGGCCGACAGCCGAGGCAAAGGAGGATTCTTTCAGCTGTACCCGGCTGCAGTCAACAGTATCCAGGCAGCAGTATTTGCAGGCTATAAAAAAGATACAGGAGTATATCTGTGCCGGGGATACTTACCAGGTTAACTTCACTCTGCATCTTGATTTTTTGTTTAATGGTTCGGTTGCCGCCCTGTACCGGACTCTGCGACGCAATCAATCTGTTTCCTACAGCGCCTGGATTCGACATGACGGCCGGGATATCCTGAGTTTTTCGCCGGAACTTTTTTTTGCAGCTGACCCTGAAAAGATACGGGTCCGTCCCATGAAGGGAACCATGGCCAGGGGGAGAACAGAGACAGAGGATGCTGAACACAGGATGGAGTTATGTTCAGATCCTAAAAATCGCAGTGAAAATGTTATGATCGTTGATTTGCTGCGCAACGATCTCGCTCGTCTGCTGCACGCAGTGGGAGGCGGCACGGTTGTGCCCCGTTCCCTGTTTGATGTTGAAACCTATGAATCCCTGCTCCAGATGACCTCCACCATTGACGGAGTACCTGCCGGTAAAGGCCCGATATCGCTTACCCGTCTTATGACGGCCCTGTTCCCCTGCGGGTCCGTCACCGGTGCTCCTAAAATACGCACCATGGAGATTATCCATGAACTGGAAAAGCAACCCCGCGGGGTGTACTGCGGCGCAATCGGATACGCCGGTCCGGAGAAAAGCTGTTTCAATGTACCCATTCGTACGCTGGAGTTGTCCGGAGGACAGGGGAGAATGGGCATCGGCTCCGGTATTGTTGCTGATTCCGACCCAGAATCGGAATGGCAGGAATCTCTGCTCAAGGGTAATTTTCTAACCAGACGCGAGCCTGAATTTCAGCTTATCGAGACCCTGCTCCTGCAGCCGGATGATGGTTTTTTCCTGCTGGACTTGCATTTGGAACGGCTGGCTGATTCAGCTCGGTATTTTCATTTTTCGTATGATTCGGATACTATTCGCTCCCGGTTGCGGGAAACTGAAATAAAAAGCAATAACAACCAGCGGGTACGTCTGCTGCTGCATCGTGACGGCAGGGTGCAGGCCACTTCCACGCCGCTTGCAGAAGACTCAGTATTGAGCGGACAGCAGCAAGTGATTTTTTCCGGGCAGCAGGTGAACCCGAATGATCCTCACCTGTTTCACAAGACCACCCGGCGCAGCCTGTTTGACAGCGAGCGCAAACTGGCGAATGATCGTGGATGTTTTGAGGTACTGTTTACCAATACCCTGGGTCAGGTCACGGAAGGTGCAATCTCCAACCTGTTTATACGAAACGGCGATAACCTCCTCCTGACCCCGCCGGTCAGCTGCGGCCTGCTGGCAGGCACCTTCAGGCGTATGCTGTTGGAAGATGGCAGGGCGGTTGAACAGATTCTATCTGTTGAAGATGTGTTGGCCGCAAAAGAGGTGTATGTGGCTAATTCGGTGCGGGGGCTGGTTCGGGTACAGCTGCAGAAGAGTTGTCGTTAATCCATGTCCGGAAGCGTACGGTGCTGCGTGTTGGCTTTTAGTATCTTAATTATTATTTTCGTGTTTTTTATGGCAAGAAATTATTTTTCGCAATTAAAATCAGTAGGGTGGATAAGCGTTAGCGCATCCACCGGCAACAAGATTGGTGGATGCGCCTTCGGCT
>JAYEKB010000167.1:0-3565 GCA_034660835.1 Thermodesulfobacteriota bacterium | reverse complement strand
GCATTCAGCGTCAGTTTATTGATCATCAGGTTGGCATCATACCAGGGGACAAAGACCATGCCCGGTCGGCAGACATCAGATACCTTGGCCTGGAAGACCATCTTGTCGCGCCTGGTCTCCAGCAGTACGTTGTCACCGTTTTGGATTCCATGTTTCTTGGCATCCTCGGTGTTCACCTCGACATACGCATTTGGGAAGGATCGACGTAACTCCGGTACCTTCATGGTCATGGTACCGGTATGCCAGTGGTCGATAACCCGGCCGGTGTTGAGTACCATGGGGTAATCGTTGTCCGGCTCTTCGGCCGCACCCTTGTATGGACGGAACCAAATAACAGCCCTGCCGTCAGGTTTACCATAGAAATGATACTTGTTCTTGTAGTCCTTGGGAATATTGGGATCCTCTCCCCGGACATAGCGAATTTTGGTGCCCGGATGATCCTCGGTCGGACAGGGCCACAGAATGCCGGACTCCTTCTCCAAACGCGGTCTGGTAATACCTGCAAAGTTGTACGGAGTTTCGCTGCTCACCATACGCCATTCTTCCCAGATATCATCGGAGTTTTTAAATGGGATTACTTTGGGATCCACCCCCATCCGCGTGGCAAAATCCAACAGGATTTCAACATCGGGTTTGCACTCGCCCATAGGTTCTACCGACTGGTCCAACAAGGAGTAACGCCGCTCGGAGCAGCCGTATACCCCTCTCTTCTCACACCAGAAAGCCGGCGGCAGCAGAACATCGCAGTACTTGACGGTCTCGGCATCCATAAAGGGCTCACTGAGAACCATAAAGTTGTCATCACGCTTCATGCCCTCGGTGTAGATATTCACATTGGGCATAGAATGAGCCGGGTTGGTGCAAAGGACAAATATTGCCTTGACCTTGGCCTCGGAAAAGGCGTTCCACAGGGCAACGGTGTGCAGCCCGGGTTTGGGAGCAATGGTGCCCGGTTTCAGGCCCCACTGTTTTTCCACATGGGCGCGGTGTTCAGGTTTCTTGATCAGACGTCCGGCAGGCAGCAGGTGACAAAGTCCGCCGGTATCGCGCACGCCGCCACAGGCATTGGGCTGGCCGGTGAGCGAGAATGGTGTCGCACCGGTTTTGCCGATCTGACCGGTCAACAGATGCAGGTTGGAAACCAGGTTGTTGGCCCAGACACCGCGAATACGCTGATTCAGCCCCATACACCAGAACGACATGCTGCCGGAGGACTCGGCAAACATCTTGGCACACCTGATGATTTGATCAGCCGGAACACCGGAAATCTTTGCAGCTTTTTCCGGGGTGTAGTCTTCCAGGAACTTCACATAGGCATCGAAATCAACCTTCTTCTTGTCACTGGTCATAAAAGTGACATACTTTGAATGAAAGCGCTGATTATCCAACTCCTCCTGGATAATAACATAGGCCATCGCATTCATAATGGCCAAGTCAGTTCCCGGCCTGAATGAAAGATGCTCATCAGCAATACGGGCAGTATTGGTTTTGCGCGGATCAGCAACAATAACCTTTACATTGGGATCGGCCTGTTTGCGTTTAGCAACCCGTTTAAAAATAATCGGATGGCATTCGGACATATTAGAGCCGATGATAAAGAAGCAAGTGGCCGCGTCAATATCACTATAGCTGCCGCACGGCTCATCCTTACCAAAGGTAGTTACATAACCGCCAACCGCAGAAGCCATACAGAGACGCGGGTTTCCTTCAACGTTATTGCTGCCCAGACCGGCCTTCCAGATTTTGGAAGCCAGGTAGGTCTCTTCGGTCAGGGCCTGGCCGGAACCATAATAGGCTACTGAAGTCGGTCCGTGTTCCTTGATAGCGCCTTTAAACTTGGAAACAACAAGGCTCATGGCCTCGTCCCAGGATGCCGCCTCAAGTTTTCCATTCTTGCGAATATAGGGTTTGGTAACCCGTTCCTTGGCATATACAATCGGCGGCATCAAGGCACCTTTCAAACAGAGAAAACCCTCATTATGATTATTCGGGTCACCCTTGACGGTTACCACCTTGCCATCTTTAACACCAACCATAACACCACAGCCGGTGCCACAGAAGCGGCAAACGGACTTGACCCACTTGTCAGGCTCTCCCGCATCAGCTGCCATAACCGATGACATTGGACCGCTGATTGCCATCATTGCTGAGGACGCAGCTGCATACTTAAGGACTTCACGTCTGGTTAGTTCCATAACCTTTCTCTCCCTTTCTTATGGTTGTTCTGTTTGTTGCTCACTTAGTTTTACTTTCCGTCCTGCCATATGCATCATGATGCAATGAATTCTGATGAAAAGGATGACATTGATAGCAAGCCGGCTCCACGCCGAATTTTTGTTCCATTCTTATCATTGCAGGTTCGTGACATTTTCTGCAAACTGCTTTAGCATCCGGCACCACAGCCCAGGGAATCGAGCCCTGACCATCCGGCTGACCATGACAGACAAAGCACTTCATCAAAGTGACCCCATGCTTTGACTCCTGCCAGTTCTGGGCAACTCTTGGAGTATGCATTTTATGACACTCATAACAGTCAGCAGCAGAATCAGGCGCCTTCAGATGTTGAAACGTGTCGGCTAAAACAGCCGATTGAAAACAAGAAGCAAAAAAAAGGCCAAAAACTGCACAACCTGCCAACCATTTCCCGTAACACTTCATGGAAATTGATTTTTTCATTTTTTCTCCCCCTTCACGTCGACAGCTTTCGCTTCACTTTCAGCAAGTTTTTTTACAAACTCTGCATTTATCTGTAAATCCCAATCAAATTCCGGCAAATGGGCCGTATTTATATGACAGCCCGCACAATTTTTACGAGTCATACCGTTTTTACCAAGAAAGGCGTCATGACATAACTGGCCAATTTCGGAAATCGGCTCATTTTTGACATTTTTAGTCAGATCTTTGTGGCATTCCTGGCATTTTTCATTTGAAATACCGTTACGGGCATTGGCCTGCAGCTTGCGCCGGTCAAAGGCCCCGGGTTCAAAGATTTTTTTATCATAATACTCATGGCGGGCATAATAGCTGGTGAGTGGACTATAATGAAACTGATGGCACTGTTCACAGGAGATGGGCTTGTTGTCTTTGTCAACAGCATGCGGAGAACTTTTCAATTCTCTCTCATACATCTTGACATCATGACAGCGCATACACTCCTCTACAGCGGGCCGGGTCTTAACTGCCGTCTTATCCTTTTCATCACCCGACTCTGCAGCTATGGCCGGCAGGCACAAACCAACCACCAAGGAGCTAACGGCCAGTAGCCGTAGTACAGTAGCATTACTGAAAAAACTAGGCATCTTCATTCCACTCCCTCTTAAATTTTAATAGAACACGTTGACATCCTGCTTCCTGATACCGGGAAAAACTGATTTTCTCCGGCGATTCTCACATCAATAAATATGCAATTTACATTGCAAAAACTTTTCCCTTTGATACTCTTTGCTTAGCAAAAAAAGCATGCCTATTCGTTACCAAACGGTGCCATCCCTGCCAACACATCGTTACCGGAAGGTAACAATTTATCAGCGCAACACCCCTGCCGGACAATGGCTATCGTTACTCA
>JAYEKB010000166.1:0-14303 GCA_034660835.1 Thermodesulfobacteriota bacterium | reverse complement strand
TTACTAAACGAAATGTATCCTCTCTACTAACGCTGTCACCTTTATCTTACAGGGGATCTACATGCCATTTGTTGGGGAGGCAATAGCCATTGCCACGGTGCTTTGCTGGACCGTAAGCATTCAATTTTTCGGGGCAGCGTCCAAAGAGGTCGGGGCGATTCCCGTCAATATTATCAGGATATTCATAGCCCTTATTCTATTTGGTATCTTCCTTTTTGTAAGAGATGGCGCTCTCGTTCCGATCCATTTTCCGGCTCATGCCTGGCTCTACCTAAGCCTCTCAGGCATCGTCGGTTTTTTTATTGGTGATATTTTCCTTTTTAAGGCACTTGTTGAACTGGGCCCTCGGGTTGCCATGTTGATCCACAGCCTGGCAGCACCCACAGCCGCTATCATCGGTTGGTTGTTCCTCAATGAAACCTACATACTGCATCAATGGATCGGAATATTTGTTACTCTGCTTGGTGTCGCTGTTGTTATCCTTGAAAAAAATCAAAAAGCGTCTCCAGCGCAGAAGCTGAAGGTGAGAAGGATCTCCTTTCAGGGTGTGGTCTTCGGTTTTGCAGCTATGCTCGGACAGGCGGTAGGCTATGTCCTCAGCAAAGCCGGTATGCAGATCGATTCAGGATATTTGGATGCATTTGCTGCGACCCAGATCAGGGCCATTGCTGCATTTTTCTGTTTTGTCCTTTTCTTTACCATTACCAATAAATGGGGAAATGTGAAAAAAGCACTGACCAACACGAAAGCGTTGACATTTACAGCTATCGGCGCCTTCATCGGACCCTTTTTAGGGGTGTCCTTATCGCTTCTGGTTCTCCATTATCTGACAACAGGAGTTGCATCCACATTTCTATCTCTTGTACCGATTTGTATTATCCCCTTTTCAATATTTCTCCATAAGGAACATGTTTCAATCAGAGCCTTTGCTGGTGCTGTCACTGCAGTTTTCGGCATCTATCTCCTTATGTCGTAACGTATTCTGCCACCCTGTGTTCGCCTGGTAACTTGTGAAAACATGACGACCAACTCTCCAAAATGTCAGTCTAACTGGTTCAACTTATTACTTTACCTTGTTTATTTGACAAAATACCGATAGGAGATATTCAGAAATGAAGGCAATTGTATTGGACATGGGATTACAGGGAAAGGCGGTCATTCATGATCTGGAATCGAGCAGTCTGATCACCAAGATTTTTGCCGCTGATCTTTTTGCAACTGAAAAGAGTTTGACTGAGGCGGATGATTACCTGGCAGAAAAAGGATATTCAAAAAGCAAAGCTATTAAACTTGATGCTTCAATGGAAAAAGGCTTGGCAGAAAAATTTTCTAAAAGAGATATTGATGTAGTTATCTGATATGTAAAAATATTTGGCCTTGGTAATGAACTGCAGGAAATGGGTCGTTATGCTCTGAGGTGGCCGGGACATTCGAAATTCTGGCGCGCCATGGTGGATCTCGGCCTGCTTGACGACACTCCGATCAATATAATTTTCCGGTCGCCCAATCCTGCCTGAGATTTATCAGCCTGTGTTAAAGGAAATGGGTGACTTTGGTTATAATTTTGTTCATAACACCATAACACTGTAAAACATTTGGTGAAATTATATGACAAAAACGATTGGTATTCGCAGAGAAGATAAGAATGAATGGGAAAGAAGGGTTAAAGAATACAACGCTATTCTATAAAGAATGTTCGAAAAAAGGAAAGAAAGCTGAACTGATCGGCAATAACAGCCTGAAGGGAGGTGTGGGATGGAATTAATACTGAGGTTCTAACAATAAATCTGTTTAAGCTCTTGAGTTACCATAAAAAAAATTATAGCTATGCTATGAGTGAGAGTGGGGAACGTACGTCGGAGCATTACTCACCTCCTACATTTCTTTGGCAAAAAAAATACAAGGGACACAATACTGAATTCTTTTCCGTTCATACCTGAAGTCAACATATTTCCACTAACACTTGACTCCGATTCCGAGTAACTTTAAAAAAGGCCACAAACTAATGCTCGCTGTACACCTGAAGTCAAAGTATCTAATCCTTCAAGCAGTTTTTCTCGGCCTATCAAAACATCTACGACCTGGCTTGAGTATTTCTCGGTACTTTCTCTGTTCATGCCCATCATGGGCCAGCCCCATAAAGATGAAATTGTAACTTCATCTTGTATAAAAAATGGCTCTGTTAAAAAGGTAGCGCCCAGTACCGGTTCTACAGCGCTTCGGTTTGTTTCACTTCCGCTGACCAGGTCTATCACCACCGACCCTGCAGGAATGATTGTTTTGATATGGTCATTCGTTATGAGAAAGGTCACGCCTCTTAAATGGGGTGGCAGCTCAGCACCATTTACAATTAGATCAACATCTTGAAGCCAGTGGCCGATCCTTTCTTTGGTCGTTTGGGTACGTCCTAAGACATGAATGTTTTTGATTCCCTGCTCATAGAGTTCATGCATTGCCCCACGAGCTACATTCCCATATCCAAGGACAACAACTTTGGCATCTGCGATAGTAATTTCCGGCTTATTTTCTTTAAGCAGTTTAATTCCGTATCGTGCACCTGCCTGTCCTGTTTCATGGAGACACTGGATACGCCGCAAACCAAATTTGAAAGGAGGGTGTGATTCTCTATACTCAGCAATTGCTTCTTTTCCTTTTTTCAGCTCAAATATATGGAGATCAAAAAGATGAGAACCAAGCGCTTTTAATTTCTCAAGTATGCCATTTGCATCACTGAAATCTTGACTGTCGAAAAAATAGAGTGTCTCTTTACCGGTTTTTTTCAATTCTGCAAATGTCACATCTGTATACAAAATTTCAAGTGAATACGGATTGCGGTTTCCTGCCCGTCGTATAGATCCTGCCAGCCGATCATTGTATCCAATGACAACTATCTTTAAACTATCGATTGTTTTGTTATCGATAAAACTCTTTAATGCTTCTGCCATTGCCTCGCGCGCGAGTATTTGCTCATCAGTCTGAATCTTTGGTGATTCGAGTATTTCCTCCATGGCGATTACATTAATGTGGTGATCTTTCAGTAATTGTGCTCGTTGGGGGAAGGAGTTGAAATGGGCCATACACAAGAGTGTGCAGTTCTTTTTCATCTGTGGAATTGACTCTAAAGCAGGGCCTTTAAATTTGACGATTATATCTTTTTCTTTATAAATCTGATCCGCACTTTGTATTATGGCACCGTTTTCAAGATACTCTTTGTCGGAAAAACCGACTCCTTCACCCGCACCGGATTCAACAAATACATGCACACCGACAGAACGGAGTTTTCCCACATCACATGGTATTAGAGCAACACGCCTGTCTAAACCCCCTGGATTTTCAAGCGATTCAATCTCCTTAACTAAGGCAATATTATGCAATGTAATTGAAAGCTTATTTAACATGTAAAGGCCTTGGAAGTATGTTCTCAATAAGCGGTGGTTTTCGATTTCCGTAGGAGCCCAGTCCCCTGGGCGAATGTTGGCCTGTGGTACTATGCTGGAATTTTATCGCTCTGGGGACAGAGCTCCTACATGTCAACCGGCCATTACTACAACTTATTGAGAAGTTACCCTTAGAATTATACCAGTCCAGCAGGCTCAATGACTTAAAACATGTTCAAGAAATTGACTGGTCCTGTCCCATTCAGGATTTTTCAGTACTTGGTCAGGAGGACCTGTTTCGACGATTTCGCCCTCTGCCATAAATACAACTCGATCAGCGACTTGATGGGCAAATTGCATTTCATGGGTGACACAAATCATGGTCATTCCCGAACCCGCCAGATCAATCATAACATCGAGAACCTCTTTGATCATCTCAGGGTCAAGAGCAGACGTTGGTTCGTCAAACAACATAATTTTCGGCTCCATGGCCAGAGAGCGAGCAATCGCGACACGTTGCTGTTGTCCTCCCGATATTTGGCCGGGGTATTTTGGTGCCATCTTAGCAATTCCAACTCTATCCAGTAATGCTGTTGCTTGTTCAATGGCCTGATCTTCAGGTATGTTACGCAGCCATATTGGGCCAAGAGTACAGTTCTCCAGTATGGTCAGATGGGGGAACAGGTTGAAATTCTGAAATAACATACCGATGTTATCACGAATAAGAGCAGCACTTTGTTTATTCTTAGCAAGCTTTTCTCCGAATATGGAAATAGACCCTTCCTGATACGGTTCAAGATGATTGATGCAACGGATAAAGGTTGATTTTCCTGAGCCTGACGGTCCGCAAATTACAATAATTTCTTTTTCTGAAACTGAGAGCGAAATATCTTTTAGAACATGGAATTCGTCATACCATTTGTTCAAGCCGTTGACTTTAATTGCAGTTCTGCCGGACTGATCATTATCAGGATGTGTATTTTTTAGTTCACTGTTCATTTTATTACGTGTTAATACCACATTAATTCTTGGTTTGTGTTTTCCCTAACTGTCTACAGCCTAAATACCTACAGCCTATCTCCCGGTGTCTAATTTTTTCTCTAATCGCTGGCTGTATTGCGACATGGTGTAACAGAAAACAAAAAACAGTATTGAAATGGCAACAAGTGGTTCGGCATGAAGGCCAAGCCAGTTTTTATCAATTGCAATATTTCGGGCCATTAACATAATGTCAAAAAGTCCGATGATTGATACCAGCGTTGTGTCTTTGAACAGGCTGATAAATGAGGTTACAATATTGGGAATCATGGCCCGTAATGCCTGGGGTAGAATTATTAAGATCATTGTGGGCCAATAGCTCAGGCCCATTGATTTAGCTGCATCGTATTGGCCCCGGGGAATAGCCTGTAAACCTCCCCTCACTGTTTCTGCCATATATGCGCCGGCAAACAAACATACCGCCACAAGCACTTGCGCCAGTTTATTTAGCTCCATGGTGTTGGGAAAGAACAACGGCAGCATTGTGACGGACATGAATAAGACGGTTATCATCGGAACAGAGCGGACGAGTTCAATTGTGCAGATTGAAAACCACTTAATTATCACCATCTCCGAACGTCGTCCAAGAGCCAGAATGATACCAATTGGCAATGCCATCACAATTGAAACACCGGAAATGATTAACGTCAGGAAAAGTCCGCCCCAGGCATCAACAGGTACATGCTCCAAGGTCTGATTCCTGAAGATGAAAGCAATCAAAACCGTTACAAGCAGCCAGATGGTCACATGGGCCAGAAAAGTTGTATTTTTTTGAGAAAAACGGGCCATGAATGGTTCGAGATATTGTTCAAGTCGTTTGCCGCACAGGTACATCAAAACAATATTAACGTATACAATCAGCAGGTAAGCAAATGCTGAGCAGGCAATGGTGTAGTGGAAGATGCTCCGGTCCCCACCTAAAAACAAATAATTTGCCAGGAAGGGGAACAGTATCACACCCATAAGGGCGATCACCATTTTCTGATGTACTTTTTTCAGGGCTAATGGAAGGAACCAGAGTAAGCCAATAGCAAAACCAAGGTTTACTCTCCACTGGAGATTATCCGGGTAAAGACCATATAAAAGATTGTTGACCCATGGAAAAATTCCTGCCCAACAGGCACCGTCCGGACTTATTTCCAGACACTCGCGGCGGGTGGAGGCTGACCAGACAGCCTTTAAAACAGTCCACTCCAGAAAAGGCTTTAGAAGCAGAAACAGTAAGGAGAAGACGGCAACTGTTAACAGGGTGTTCCAGATGTTGCCAAACAGATTTTTTTTCAACCAGCCGACAGGACCATAGGTGATGGTTATTGGTGGACGGTTGGGACGGGGAACAAATTTGAGCAGTTCATTTTGTTGAGTCTGTTGTTTAGCCAATTTACCCCTCCTGGATTTGAATTCGTTTATTGTAACGATTCATGACAAAAGAGATCGATAAACTGGTGCACATATAAAAACCCATAACCATCATCACAATTTCAATTGCCCGCCCGGTCTGATTGAGTGAGGTTTGTATGAAAACAGAGACTAATTCCGGGAAACCAATAGCGACTGCCAATGATGATTCTTTGACAATGGTCAGCCATATATTAATCAGCGGCGGCAAAATAGCACGCGCGGCTTGAGGTACAATGATCAGACGCAGGGTTTTAAAGGGAGAAAAGCCAATGGCGGCAGCTGCTTCAATCTGACCTGAATCAATCGACTGAATACCGGCCCGAACCATTTCACCAATAGTTGCGGATCGATATATGGTCATGGCAACAAAAGCTGCTGAAAAAGCGATAGGGAAGAAAAAGCCATCCTGAAAATTGAACCCCTGCAGAGTCGGCACTGCCCAGTGTATTGGGGTTCCAGTTGCTATAAATACGATTGCCGTAAAACTCAGTAGCGCCAAAAGAGAGGGATACAGTATTGGCAATCGTTTTCCCCTGCGTTTACGATACGTTCTCGACTTTCTGGACAAAATGAATGAGCAGATGCAGGCAAGCAAAGTGACGATCACAGTCCAACTGGAATTTGGTTCAAAAACAGGTGCTGGAAAATAAAACCCCCGATTGTTTAAGAAAAAGATATCAAGAAAATTATAGCTTTTTTTGGGGGCAGGAAGGGTGGAAAATACGACTATAAACCAGAACACGATTTGAATCAGTAATGGTATGTTACGAATAAATTCCACATACCATCTGGCACATTGGGCTAACAGATAGTTTCGTGACAGCCGGATGATCCCGACTACGAAGCCGAGTATGGTTGAAAAAAGAATAATAAGTGCAGATAAAATGAGGGTGTTTACAATTCCTACCAGATAGACACGCCCATAGGACATGGTCGGGTCATAGGGAATGATTGACCAGCCAATGTCAAATCCTGCGGTAGAACTGATAAAGCCAAAACCAAAAGGAAGTTCCATTTGGCGGAGATTTTCAACAACGTTGGAGAAAAAATAATAGCCGACAGCAAAGACAAAAAACAGTGTCAAACCCTGAATGAGTTTTGACCGGTATGATGAATCATAAATCAGTTTTTTAAAGGTGATAATCTCGTAAAACCTCTGTTTTCGATGGAGTGCTCGCGAAGTCTACGCTATCTACGACACCACCATGTGGAATTATGAATGAAAATGTGAGGGGGGGGGTGGTTTATGCAAAAAACAAAAGAAAATATGGGGACATATTCTCGTTATGTGTCCCCATATTTTTTGTGCTCAGCTCTCCCGGACAGCCTCCCGGCAATCTTTTAACGGAAAGATTTCGAGTACAGCAATCCGCCGTCCTTCCACAACGCATTCAAGGTACCTTTACGATCAAGAGCTAAAGCCGTGTTCGGTCCAAGATTACGGTCATATACTTCACCATAATTTCCGACCTGTTTAATCACTTGATAGGTCCAGTCTGCAGGCAGACCCAGGCCTTTAAAGAGATCACCTTCCAGGCCGAGAAAACGCTTAACTACAGGATCGGCAGTGTTCTTACGGATCTCATCGATATTCTTGGAAGTAATACCTAATTCTTCAGCCTCAACAAGGGCGGCAAACGTCCATTTAACTACATTAGCCCAGGTACTGTCGTTTTGGCGGACAGCAAAGGAGAGTGCCTCTTTAGAAATTGTTTCAGGTAACACTACATAATCAGCTGGATTTGGCGCTGTTGAACGGGCGGCAGCAAGTCCGGATCTGTCATTAGTCATTACATCGCAGTTGTTGTTAAAAAAAGCGGTGTTTCGCACGGATGAATCGTCAAATACTACCGGTTTCATATTCAGGTTATGCACCCGATTGAAATCCGTAAGATTAAGTTCGGAAGATGTTCCGGTGAGCACACAAACCGTTGCACCTTTGAGTTCAAGTGCGGATTTAATGCCACTATCCTTTCGAACCATAAAACCCTGTCCATCATAAAAATATGTGTCCAGAAAATCGAGCCCCTGGCTGCTGTCCCGTGACAGGGTCCAAGTCATCCCTTTGGATAAGAGATCTCCGGCACCACTCTTAATAGATGTAAAACTCTGAGCCCATTGTACGGAATTAAATTTCACCTTCTCTTTATCTCCGAAAACAGCAGCAGCAACACTGCGGCAGATATCGATATCCATACCCGACCAGGTACCTTTATCGTCTACTGTATAAAAACCGACAAATGAATTACCAATTATACAGTTGAGATAGCCGCGCTTTTTCACCGTGTCGAAGGTCGACTCAGTCGAATCAGCGGCTGTAGCCTGAAGCTGCGAAAACAGCATTGCACAACCGGCTACAACTGCGATGAGTAACAATTTGGGCGTTTTTTTCATAACATTTCTCCTGGTAAGATTGAAAAAATACTGCAGCGGCACCTTCGACGTTGATGCTGAAAAGAGGTTCAAGCCGGTTGTCCACTATGCCGGAAACTATATCGCTGGGTGTATTATACCTGATGGAAGCAAAAATGGTGGCATTGAAAACAACAACTTAAACTTATGCTTGAATAGCAAATATTAGTAAAAAAATCAAGCTGCTTGTTGATCCCAACAGGGTTATTGTATTCCCTTCCGAGTTCCCTGGTTACTGTATCAAAATAGGTTAACGGTTTTGACCTCTTCTTTTTGCAGAAATTGTGTCACATTCGGTTTACATGTTGAAATGAGCTCAGATTATGGTTTGAGTTTACCTGCTATCTGCACCAGCTGCAGTACCTCATCCGGATGCTCGAGAACAAGATCGCCCACGCCTACCGGGCTGAATCCCCAGGTAACAAAGGCTCCGGGTATTCCTGCCCTTCGGGCGGCCTCCATGTCCTTGGAGTTATCACCGACCATGATGGCAAAATCCCGCTCCGGGTTAAAGCCGTAATCATCGAGAATAAGATGCAGCATATCAGGATGCGGCTTGGACTGTTCCACGTCTTCACTGCCTATAATGCGGTCAAAGGTGTCGGCTACGCCAAGATGAGTCAGCATCCTGCCTGCAAAAATGGCAGGAGCATTGGTTGCCACACCGAGACGTACACCGGCACCGGTAAGTCCATCCAAAAGTCGGACAATCCCGCTGTAGAGACGAGGCGTCTGCACACATTGCTCGTGGTAGTGAGCCTCAAAAACCGTTTTGGCCTCCGGTTCATAGGTTTTTTTTTCATAAAAAAGCAGAGCAAGATTGCGCTGGTCCCGATTGACGGCCTCAATTACGAAGCTGATTGTCAGTGGGCCGAGACCATACACCGTCTTTCGTACATGATTGACCGAGGCTGTAATGTCGCGGCCGGAATCAATCAGAGTTCCATCCATGTCAAAAATAACGATCTTCATATCAATTGTCTGTCTGTTCTTTATCCATTTCCCATAATCGGGCAGTCCAAGCTGTTTTTCCCAAGCAGGATAACGGATTCATCCCAAAAAACAAACTGAACTAACACATGATGTGAAATACATCTTGTTCCTGATGACAACACAGCGTGGGATAGGGTACATTACAAAATATTATTCGACCGCGGTATGAATTGTTCAACATACGAAACTGCGGGGGCTGTTGACCACTAATATTTGGAGAGTAAAATGACTATTGACTGGGCCTACCTGCGCAAGGGATGAACTTCATGCAAAAAAGCACAGGCTGTGTTTGCTGAAAAGGGAATTGAAATAACAGAAGCTGTAGAGGCAAGAAAACAGAAGATCGAAGGTGATGATGCCTGGGCTGTCCTGGGGTCAGCCAAAGAGCTGGTCGTGGGGCGGGGCAAGAAGTTCCAGATCTTTGATCCGAAAAAGGATGATAAAGAACCCATCCTCAAAGCCTGCCTGGGTCGGACCGGCAACCTGCGGGCACCGACCCTGAAGATGAGCGGCCGGGTTGTGGTTGGCTTTAATGATGATATGTACGAACAGTTCGTGGGTTGAGAGTGAACCAGCTTGATCTCCGGATGCAGGAAGGACTGCGCCTGAAAGAGGAGCAGGGGTTGCTGCGAAAGATCTTGCCGATCCAGGCTGCTGACCGAGGCCGGATCCAGGTTGCGGGAAAACAATTTCTGAACCTGGCAGGCAACGATTATCTCGGACTTGCCACCAACCGGCACCTGATACAGGAATTTTACGCAGGCCTTGAAGCCGACAACTGCCTGCAGCTGTATGGCCCGGGCAGCGGTGCCTCCCGCTTGATGACCGGCAACCATGCTGAATACCATCGGCTGGAAGAAGGCCTGGCTAAGCTTTACGGTGCAGACAGAACCCTGGTCTTCAACTCCGGCTACCACATCAACATTGGCCTGCTGCCGGCCCTGGCTGAAAAGGGCGACCTTATCCTGGCAGACAAACTCTGCCATGCCAGCCTGATCGACGGCATGCGGCTCAGCCGGGCCAAGGTTATCCGCTATCCGCATCTTGATTACGGCCGAATAGAAGAACTCCTTAAAAAAAACCGTGACATGTACAAGACCATTTATCTGGTTACGGAATCCATTTTTTCCATGGATGGCGACTGTGCGGATTTAAGCGTCCTGGTTCGTCTTAAAGAACAGTATAATGCTGTTCTCTACGTTGATGAGGCACACGCGGTCGGGGTGCGCGGGCAGCACGGCCTTGGGCTTGCCGAGGAACAGGGAGTGTTGGACCGGATTGACCTGCTGGTGGGAACATTCGGCAAGGCATGGGCTGGCCAGGGGGCATTTGTGGCCTGTTCCTCTACTCTGTATGACTATTTTGTTAACACGGTTCGTTCCCTGATCTTTACAACAGGACTGCCTCCGGTAAATATTCACTGGCTGAACTTTATCCTGCCCAGGATAAAGGAAATGGCTGCTGAGCGAAAACAGCTGCTCCGGCTTGGCAGCCGCTTGCGCAGTGCATTGCTGGAGCAGGGACTGAACACAGCCGGGGACTCTCAGATTGTGCCGGTCATGATCGGAGATTCGGTCCGGGCCGTTGGAGTTGCTGAGCAGCTGCGCGAACACGGATTCTGGATACATGCAGTCCGGCCGCCTACCGTCCCCCGGGGCACCTCCCGTCTTCGCCTCAGCGTGACTGCGGCTATGGACCACCAGCAGCTGGCTCCCCTGCCCCGCCTCATCAGCGAGGCCTTGCACTGATTATGCAATTCCACTGGCTGAACCGGGATAATAACCCGGACTGTATCCTGTTCGTGGCCGGGTGGGGCATGGGTCCCGAACCGTTTCAAAATATGGCTGCCGGGCCGGTGGACCTGATTATGGTCTATGATTATCGCTACCTGGATGAGTTCAATCTCTCTGCCCTGCCGTTCGATCTCACAAACTATAACCTTCACCTGCTGGCCTGGTCCATGGGAGTCTGGGTGGCAGGCAGACTGCTGCATAATTTTTCTTTCAGCTCTGCAACTGCTATCGGCGGCACCTGTAAACCCATTGACGACAGGTACGGTATTCCCTACCGCTTATTTGATGACACGATTGCTGATTTTTCCCCTGCAGTTCTGAACAATTTCTATACTTCCATGTTTGACAATATGGACCAGAGTGATCAGTTCCTGAACAACCGCCCGAACCGGCCGCTGGAGGGACTCAAGGAAGAACTGGTCTCCCTGCGTGCTGCCTGCCGGATCATGCCGGAGGTACCGGACATTTTCCAGCGCCGGATTGTCACCAGCCGGGACCGTATCTTTCCAGGCCGCAACCAGATCCGGTTCTGGGGCCGGGATAACTGCGAATCCATTGCTCTGCCCCACTTCCCCTTTTACCAGTGGTCAAGCTGGGCCGAGCTATTGAGACTGGTATTATAATGATTCTATTCTCCACACAAATACAGCACAACAAACGGCTAATGAACACTGATGTTTTCCGTAGGAGCCTAGTCCCCTTTGCGAAAACACAGAGATGTTGCAGCAACTCCAAATCGCCCAGAGGACTGGGCTCCTACATAAATAACACCTGTCAGCACTCTGCCAAATCCCCGTGATAATCAATACAATGATTGATAAAGAACGGGTTCGGCAATCCTTTCAACGGGCCGCAGCAAGCTATGACAGCCAGGCCATGATCCAGCACCGGGTGGCGGATCACCTGCTTGGGCTACTGAACTGCCATGACCGGAAAGAGATACACAGGGTTCTGGAAATCGGCTGCTGCACCGGTCTGCTTACCCGCAAACTTGTTGAACAATGCAGTGATATTCTTGAATTGGTGCTCAACGACCTGGTAGAGGGTTTTGCAGCGCAGGCAGGCAACCAGGCAGGAATTCCAGCCATCAGCTTTCTGGCGGGAGACATCGAAACCATCCCCCTGACCGGCCCCTTTGACCTGATTATCTCCTCCTCAACCTTTCACTGGCTCCATGATCTGGAAGGGTTGCTGATAAAACTGGCCGACAACCTGGCTCCGGGCGCTATCCTGGCCTTCTCCATGTACGGACCGGACAACCTGCAGGAAATCCGGCAACTCACCGGTATCGGCCTGGATTACTTTTCCCTGCAACAGGTGCAGGCAATGGTCAGCAAATACTTCACCCTTGACTACAGTGACCAGCAGCAGGAAGTATTCCATTTTACCAGCCCCCGGGAAGTTCTCACTCACCTGCGCGGGACCGGGGTAAACGCTGTCAGCATCAAAGCCTGGACTCGCAGACGTTTGCAGCGATTCAACAGGGAATATAGTGAAAAATTCAGTGATGGCCGGAAAGTAAGACTGAGCTATCATCCTCTTTACATAATAGCTCACCGCTAACCCGCATATTTCATGTGAAATATACGGGCTGATCTCATCAGGAGCGACTCCCATGAACCGTAAACAACCCATCGCCATCTGTGGCATAGACACCGGAGTCGGCAAGACCGTAGGCACCGGACTACTGGCACGACATCTATTGGCCCAGGGCAGAGTGATCATCACTCAGAAACTTGTCCAGACCGGCTGCAGCGGACGTCCGGAAGATATACTCCTCCATCGCAAGCTCATGGGGGCTGACTGGCATCCCCTGGATGAACAGAAACTGACTTGTCCCTACTGTTTTCCCTTTGCCGCCTCGCCGCACCTGGCAGCGCAGCAGGCCGGCACGGAAATTGATCCGGCAGAACTCGACAAGGCAACCGAGACCCTGGCCGGACAGGTGGACCAGCTTATCATCGAAGGAGCCGGTGGTTTGCTGGTACCGCTCGCCCCCGGTCTTCTCCTGCTTGATTATTTCGCTGAACACTCTTACCCGATAATCCTGGTTACCTCACCCCGCCTGGGTTCCATCAACCACACCCTGCTCTGCCTGGAGGCGATTAAAGGACGAAATATGGACCTGCTCGGTCTGGTCTATAACCTGTACGGCAACCATCCCAGGGAAATTGTCACCGATTCCCTGAAGATTTTCAAACAGTCGCTCAGCCGATACGGCTTCCCCGAAAAGGTTGTAATCCTACCTGATATCAATGAAAGCCGGTCCACCAACTGGGATATTCTGCTGAGTTGACGATTTCAAGAAAACCCTCCCATGTAATACCACAATGAGGGTACCCAGATGTGCCGGTTTATTGCCCAGGTGAAACTGGACTGGACAAGCGAGCCCTGGGGAACCGGAGGTATAAAATTTCGTGAGGTATGCAAAAGTTGCCACAACAGAAATAACGACAAAGGTGCACCATTTCTGTATTCGGAATCAATCTCGCCTGAAGGTTGGAATAAAGTTTTCAGTAAACGCAGGAAAAAATGTGCCCGTGACGGCTCCTGGGATGTATTGAGCAAAGAGGAACTGCTGCTGGTCAATGACTACCTGTATCGAAATGGAAATGATACGTACGATCCAAACCAATCAGTCCGTAGAAGGCGGATATGGCGAGGCAGAAACAGACAATAAAAAAATTACGCCAACCCTGGCCGTTGACAACCTTTTTACGGAGCAGGATCTCACGGGCAATCATGGCCGGCACAAACCCCTGCGCAAAATGACCCAGCTTGTCAAAGTTATTGCGCTGGCCACCGATTTCATCCCGGATCCAATCAAAAAGAGGTACTTCCGCATAGGTGTAGTGACCACCCACCATGAGAATAATACAGTGAACCAGATCAGCTGCTCTTTGGGATGCACTCCTGCCCAGATCAATACCGTCGTATATAGCAATCCAAAACCACTTCATTCCTGTCTCACCTCAGTATTATTTCTCGAACTACCGCTGTTGATTAACCGGTGGCCTTAGGACTTGAATGAAAAAAGTTTTTTTTCTTGCACTGGTGGATCATCATGGTTATTAATAATTATTATTTTACATAAACTTGCTACGGAGGATTTCAGATATGTGCATTGAAGTACGCAAAACATGCCAATGCGGCAGTAAAACGGCCCAGTTTCACTTACGTGACAATATTATGAGCCAGGAAGTGTTAACTGAGCTTTACTGCCCGGACTGCTCGGCAGACGTTGAGCTGAACCCTGAGTCCATGCTGATGGATAACGGCTGGGTCATTG
>JAYEKB010000165.1:0-3587 GCA_034660835.1 Thermodesulfobacteriota bacterium | reverse complement strand
TTGCCCTGTTGACAACCAATGTGGCTGCCGTTCTCGACAAGACCAAGCTTTCAGAGGCGGACAAATCGATTCTTGCCGAATTCGCTGAGCAGACATGCAGCGGTTACTGTGCCGGTTGCGGCTATCTTTGCGACCGCACTGTTGCCGGAGCGCCGTATGTGAGCGATGTCATGCGGTACCTGATGTATTGCAACAGCTATGGCGATGAGAAAAAGGCCAGGGAACTTTTCAGAGAGGTTCCGGTAGCGGCGAGAGAAAAACTTGCTAAAGCTGATTTCTCTGTTGCCGAAAGAGGATGTCCTCAAGGGCTGCCGATTGGAGCGTTTGTCAAGGAGGCTATGGAAAAATTGAGTTGAGAGTACATCTTACAGGTTTAGATGCTTCCCGAGAACTATATATGCAGCAAGCAGACTGTAAGATTTGCTCTACTGTTTTGGATGGATAATGTCAGGGTGGATTTGAGCAACTACAGGTTGCAAAAGATTACATTTCTTCCGGTCAAGTGCCAGGAGAGGCAGAGATAGTTGAAACAGACAGTGAGCTGTCATTTTTTCCAGGCAATGAGAACACAGTCAAAGTTGTTTACAGAAGGTAGAAGAAGTTGTTATTTGTTGAATGCAATAAAAAGAGTATCAAGTCCAATAGAGGGAGACAACAATGTGGAAAAATATTCAACCGGCTCCGCCGGATTCGATTCTGGGGTTGACTGAGCAATTTAAAAAGGACCAGAATCCCCAAAAGGTAAACCTTGGAGTCGGGGTCTATAAAGACAATAGCGGCAATACACCTATTCTCGGAGCTGTGAAAAAGGCGGAACAGATGCTGCTGGCCAGTGAAACCAGCAAAAGTTATCTGCCCATCTCCGGAGATCCTGTCTATGATAAGGCCGTACAAAAGCTCGTTCTTGGGGAGGAAAGTGAGGCTTTTCGATCGGCAAGGGCGGTCACTGTCCATGCTCCCGGCGGCACCGGGGCCTTGAAGGTCGGTGCCGATCTGTTGAACAAGTTTAAGCCCGAGGCAAAGGTCTGGGTCAGCTCTCCCACCTGGGCTAATCATAACGGTATCTTTACCGATGCGGGTTTTGAGATCGACAGTTACAGCTACTATAATCCGGAAAACAAAGGGCTCGAATTTGACCGGATGCTCAGTGATCTTGGCAAGGTTCCTGCCGGTGATATTGTGGTCCTGCATACCTGCTGCCATAACCCTTCCGGGGTTGATCTGGATCAGGCAGGGTGGGACGCGGTTGCCGGGCTTGCCAAGCAGCAGGGCTGGATTCCCTTTCTCGATTTTGCCTACCAGGGATTTGGTGAGGGAGTTGTGGAAGATCGATACGCAGTGGAGCAGTTCGGTGCAGCCGGGATTGATTTCCTGGTGGCCAGTTCCTTTTCCAAGAACTTCGGGCTTTACAATGAACGTACCGGTGCTTTGACCGTTATCTGTCCAAGTAGCGATGAGGCGGCCGTGGCCCTGAGCCATATAAAGACCGTAGTACGGACAAACTACTCCAATCCGCCCGCCCATGGTGGACTGGTCGCAACCATCATTCTTGAAGATCCAGGGCTGTATCAACAGTGGCTGACCGAACTGGCGGACATGCGTGATCGTATCAAGGATATGCGGCGTGGACTGGTCCAGGGACTGGCTGAGAGCGGGGTGGATGGGGATTTTTCTTTTATCGAGCAGCAGCGTGGGATGTTCTCTTTCAGCGGTTTGTCAGATGATGTGGTTAAATGGCTGCGGGCGGAGAAGGGTATTTATATGGTTGGCGGGGGACGTATCAATCTTGCCGGGTTGACCACTGACAATATGGACTATGTGTGTCGATCTATTGCTGAGGCTGTGCAGTCTGTTGGTTGATGTAAGACTTGAATAGAGGGGAGCGAATTATTCGTTTTTCTCTTTACTGTACTGATTTAACAGGTTCTGTAGTTTCCAGGGCGACGCTAAATATTCCATGCCCAGGTTTTCAGTCATAACTGCACAAAAACTCAGGAATTCATCCATCAGGCGGGTGGTGACTTTGTCCCGGTGCTGGATAATGCGCAACTGGCGGTGCATGTCGATGCCCTCAATGGTGAGGCTTTTCAGCCACCCCTGGCCTGTTTCCCGGCAGATGGTGAGTTCCGACAGGCAGGCGGCCCCGATACCGGATTCCACAGCTTTTTTTATGGCCTCGGTATGTCCCATTTTGGTAACTACTTCCAGCAGGACAACATGTTTACCCAGTTTGTTCTTGAAGGTTTCAGCTGTTCCTGAACCTTCTTCACGCATGACCCAGACGGTTTCCTGCAGATCATCAGGAACCTGGAAACTCTTTTTTTCGGCCAGGGGATGGGAGGGGCAGAAAATAATAACCAATTCATCCTCAAACCAGGGCACCGCCTTTACCATGTCGTTACTTATGCTTCCCTCAACAAAACCGAGATCCATAACTCCCTGACAGACCAGCTTTTCTGCCTGATTGGTATTGGCAACCAGCATGTTAATACGGGTTTCCGGGTGCAGTCGCATGAAAGTACCGATCAGGTAGGGCAGCACATAGTTGCCGATGGTAGAACTGGCAATGATCTCGAGCGATCCTGCAACCAGCTCTCTTTTTTCGTTGAGCATGGATTCGATATTCCACACCTGGAAGGTAATATCTTTGGCCATGGGCAGCAGGTAGCGACCACGATCATTAAGCAGCAGGCTGCGGCCGCGCCGATCAAAGAGCGGAGCGCCTAATTGGTTTTCCAGCTCTCCCAGGGCCATGCTGACGGCTGACTGAGTCAGAAACAGTTTTTTGCTGGCCCGGGTGACCTGTTGGGTCTCTGCTACAGCGATGAAGATTTCAAGCTGCCTGAAGGTGATTGGCATGGAAGGTCCTTGCTGCACTAACAGCTGCTGGATTAAGCATAAAAAAAATTGAGGCGATTGATCAATATTTTATATTGCTGTATTCCCATCCTAACATGTACAGCGTGAAGGTCAATAGCTTTCATTGTTGGAATAGTAGTGATTCCATTCATAAAGAAAAATGAATGGAGCTTCATTTTATGTTGACAACACCCTGTCTGCTTTTGTAGGGTGGCAACATAAATTCTGATGGATTATTTCATTAGAATTGATGGGACAGTCGAAGAATTTCTGAAACACACGGCTTTAACGGAGACGAAAGATGGATCAGCAAATCCTGACCAATATTATCTACGTTACCATTTTCCTGATAGGTGCCCTCCTGTTTGGCTTTGGTCCTATTATCATTGTCAAGCTCCTGTCGCCTTCCTCCCACACCCGTAATGTTGCTAACAAAACAGGCCAGTTCATTGAGTGCGGTATGGAGCCCATCGGCTCTGCCTGGATTCGGTTTGGTATCATCTACTATATGTATGCCCTTATCTTTCTGGCCTTTGATGTAGATGTCTTGTTTTTGTTTCCGGTTGCTGTTGCCTATAACAGCCCGGAATTTGTTGTCCGCGATTTAGTCGAAATATTTATTTTTGTCGGCATTCTGTCGTTGGCCTTAGTTTATGCCTGGGTGAAAGGAGTCTTCAAGTGGGAACAGAAAACGTACCGTCATCAATAGTTCAGTTTGCACAACTCGA
>JAYEKB010000164.1:0-14403 GCA_034660835.1 Thermodesulfobacteriota bacterium | reverse complement strand
GACAGCACCATAGTTGGTGAGCAGCTGGTGGTCCACCTTGAGCAGCACTTCTTTGAGATGGTTGGAATAGGCAATCACGCCACCGGCAAACCAGTCGGAGCTGCCCGGAACCTGAGTAATCTTGGAGCCGATCAACCCGCCGGTACACGACTCAGCCACTGAGAGATGAAGGCTTTTTTCAAGGAGCAGCTTGCCCACAACCTGGGCAAGGGTTTCGCGGTCAGTGCCGTAGATGTGCTCAGCCAGTGCCTGCCGGATGGAGAGGTCCGTATCTGTAAACAGCTGCTCGGACAGTCGACTGTCACAGCCTGATACGGTCAGGCTGACATGTACCTCGCATTCAACCGGGTAGTAGCCGATATCTACATGCTTTTGTTGTTCAAGCCCGGCCAACTGCTGGTTGATTTCATACTCGGGCAGTCCCACGGTTCGGTACAGCCGCAACCGTATATGGTTGCTACTGTTGTCGCTCCAGCCTGAAAGCCTGGGCAGGACGTAATCAACAAGTAATTTTCTGGCTTGGGCCGGAATACCGGGCAGGAAAAAGATGGGGGTTGAATCATGCACCAGCATGTATCCTGCAATCCGTTCGCTGCTGTTGAGTAGTTCCGCGCCCTCGGGCAGCCAGGCCAGTTTTTCCAGTGCGTTTTGTGTATGGTCCAATTCCTGCAATTGGGAGCGAATTTTTTCCAGGATCTTTTCATTTAAGGTAGGGGGACGGTCCAGAGCCTCTGCAACAGCTTCGTTGGTCAGGTCATCGGTAGTGGTCCCCAGGCCGCCGGTGACAATGACGAAATCCACCCGTTTGATAGCCCGTTTCAATGCTTCACCGATCAGATTCGGCGTATCGCCGATGGTGTGCATGGCATAGATTTCATAACCTGTTGCAAACAGCTGTCTGGCCGCAAATGCACTGGTGGTGTTGGCTATGCGTCCCGAAGTCAGCTCGTCACCAATTGCTATTATTTCACCAATCATTACAGATTTCCAGGGAGATTACCGGGGACTGGTTAAGTGGTTAAGAGGTTTTGATGAGTTTACCTTGTCCCAAAAGGATTGTAAACCACAGAGGTCACAGAGAGCACAGAGACTGTTAATAATATTCTCTGTGACCTCTGTGTCCTTTGTGGTGTTATATTCGTTACTCCAACAGGATTGCCTGCGGTTCGCCGTCTTCAATCCTGTCGATACGGACCCGGACAATGGTCCTGATACAACTTGCGGGTCCTCTGAACCTGACAGGAATATAGTTTTCGGAAAAGCCCTGCAGCAGGCCGGTCTTTTTGTTTTTTTGTTCCACCAGGACGTTCTGCTCCGTGCCAATATGGGATCTGTAAAATTCCTGACTTTTTTGGAGACCAAGCTTTCGCAGCCGGGCCACTCGTTCAGCTTTGACCGGTCCGGGTACCTGGTTTTTAAACTCGGCTGCGAGCGTTCCGGGTCGTTTTGAGTAAGGGAACACATGCAGGTAGCTGATGGGCAGACCTTCGATGAGCCGAAAGGTGTTTTCAGCAGCCTGTTCATCCTCGCCGGGAAAGCCGCCCAGGATATCGCAGCCAATGGCCCCGTGCGGCAGGGCGGAGCGGATTCTTTGTATGACCCTGACAAAGGTTTCCGTGGTGTAGCGCCTGTTCATGCTGACCAGCACACCATCATCACCGCTCTGCAACGGTATATGCAGGTGGGGCATGAAGTTTTCATAACCGGTCATCAACTCCAGCAGCCGGTCATTCACCTCGGTGGGCTCCACGGAACTGAGTCGAATGCGTATGGACGGAAAATCCCTGCAGATGGTTTCCAGCAGGGAGTAGATGTCCTCGCCTTCTTCCAGGTCCAGGCCGTACTTTCCGACATTAATACCGGTGATTACAAGCTCCAGGTAGCCTTCGTCTGCAAAGACGCGCACCTGTTCAAGAACCTGGTCCATGGGAAGACTGCGGCTTCGGCCCCGGGTGTAGGGAACAATGCAGTATGTGCAGAAGTTGTTACAGCCGTCCTGGATACGGAGAAAGGCGCGGGTTCTGCCGCTGAACCTGCGTACCGGCAAAGGGCAGATTTCTTTTTTTGCACTGATTCTGCCGGTGAGCATGACCATATCCGGCTGTTTTTCGGTCAGGGCTGTCTCGACCAGCAGGTGCTTATTGCCGTTGCCGACAATAGCAAGCGGATTGTCCTGGACAATGTCAAGCAACTCTTCTGCGGCCATCTGGGCATAGCAGCCGGTAACCACCAACCTTGCATCCGGGTTGTCGCGCATGATTTTACGGATAAGCTGGCGCGACTGCTGGCCTGCCCGGCCGGTGACCGTGCAGGTATTGATGACAAAGATGTCTGCAGCCTGCGATGCCGGGACAATCTCACAGCCCTGGTCCTTGAAACCGGTGATAAAGGAGGCGGATTCAAACTGGTTAACCTTGCAGCCCAGGGTGGTAACAGCGACTTTTTTCATATGTATCTCATTCAACAGGTGTTGAATCAATGATTCCGGAACCGATTACCTGATCATCCTTATAAAAGACGGCAAACTGGCCCGGGGTGATGGCCCGTTGCGGTTCGTCAAATCGCACCTGCCAGCGGGTGTTATTTACAGGAAGAACCTGTGCGGCCGAGGCCCGGTGGGTCGAGCGAAGCTGAACTCTTCCTTGCCACGCCTTCGGCTGAGGGATAGCCCACTGGACGTCACGCAACAGTACATCGTGCTGGAAAAGTTCTTCATTCTTAGCAATGACCACCCGGTTTTTTCCCGCGTCAAGATTGGTCACGTACCAGGGGGTTGCATCGGGCAGCCCCAGTCCGCGCCGCTGGCCCACGGTATATTTCCAGATTCCTCCATGATTGCCAAGTACCTGACCGTCCTTTGTTGTTATCTCTCCATGTCTGCTCTTCACACCCCGGCCTTCAAGAAAGGTGGCCAGATCCTGGTCTGCCATGAAACAGACATCCTGGCTCTCATCGTCGTCAAAATGGCTGAAGCCCATCTCTTGTGCCCGCTGAAAGACGTCTGTTTTCTTCCAGTCTCCAAGCGGCAGGACGAGGTGTTCAAGCTGCTCTGCAGCAAGTCGGCAGAGGAAATAGGATTGATCCTTTACCGGGTCTTCAGCCCTGTGCAGAACAGCTCGACCATCTTCAAGGAGTATGCGGGCATAATGGCCGGTGGCCATTTTGTCCATGCCCTTTGCAGTCATCACCTGCATCAGTTGGCCGCATTTGATCATCAGATTACAGACTACGCAGGGATTAGGTGTCATCCCCTGCCGGTAGGAGTCAACAAAATAAGAGATAATAGTCTGAGAGAATTGCTCACGAAGATCCACAAGGTGCAACGGAATCTGCAGACGCTGTGTTATCTGTTGTACCTTGCTGATCTGTTGCTCAAGCCCGGCTAACGGCAGCAGCATGAAAAATCCATGCACCGAGTATCCCTGTTCAATGAGCAGTCCGGCTGTGACCGTGGAATCCACCCCGCCGCTCATGGCGACCCCGATGGTATGCGCGTTCATGGAATGAGCCATAGGAATATTTTGTTTACATCCATTATATCACGATCAGGAGGTTCGGGTAAACAATGAACAGGAGGGGAGATGGGAAGAACCGGGTCGCGATGCAGGGATAGGTTTTTGTAAACCCTAACCCGTATATTTCACAAGTCGAGGTGGCTGCAGATGCGCTGAGCACCTGAGTAAGCTATAGTTGCCTATGCTTGCTCAGGTAGCGACAAAGCAGGTGCGGCTGCATCGGCTTGCCTTCGGTGAACACTTTGCAAATTGTTCGAGAACAAATTGTCTCCAAATTATTACCAAAATTCCATATGTTACGATGCATGGAGCAAAGTGTTCATGAAATATGCGGGCTAACCCTTACACCGCACACCGTTTAACGTTTTTTACAGCAGAGACGAGAGTATCTCGCACTTACGGCATATTTCCATTTTATTCTTTAAGTTCTTGTTTACAGTACATTCACACTGGGTACCATTGAGAAACCAGCAGAGGTGACCGGCTTGAAATTCCCAGGCAGGGCAGGTTTTTTTGCAATCACATTTTTTAAGATTCCAGCAGTCTTTTCGTTTGACCGGTTTATTTTTGCGTTTATTGACCAGCAGGAAATAGATCTGCCGTTCAACATGCAGTGGTACGGTCCGCCATCCCTGCTCGTAGCTCTGCACGGCCTTTATGGATACACCTAACAATTCGGCAAGTGACTTCTGGGTTTTTCCAAGTTTTTTACGTGCTAAAGAAAACTCTTCGCGGGTCATGGCATCCTACTGTGTTAAATTGAAGAAACTATGAAAAAGGTACCACAAAGTGTGTGCTTTGGCAACTGTTTTTGAGAATGTTTCGGAATGTTCGGCAACTGGCAGGGATTATGACTATCGTGTATAGTTACCACACAAAGAACAAGGCAACAAGTCAAAGATACGATCGGAGTCAGTGAGTGGAAAAGAATAAATCAAATGGAACAGGACTTAACCGCATCGTTCGGGCCATATACTGTTCCGGGCTTGGCCTGCAGGCGGCCTGGAAACATGAACAGGCCTTTCGTCAGGAGCTGATGCTCTGTGTAATCCTTGTTCCGCTGGGATTGTGGTTAGGCAACAGCGGTCTGGAAAGGGCAATGCTGCTGGGCTGCCTGCTCCTGGTATTGATTGTTGAGCTGCTTAATTCAGCCCTGGAGGCGGTTGTCGACCGTATAGGACCGGAGCATCATGAGTTATCCGGCAGGGCCAAGGATCTTGGCTCCGCAGCGGTCTCGCTGAGTTTGGCTACCGTTGTTGTCACCTGGTTGCTGGTGTTATTGTGAACCAAGATTAATCCGGGACATGCAGGGTTCCTGTCATATACAGGGTTGCCCTGCCGCCTATTTTTACTCGTTTTCCTTCATCCAGACAAAGCAGTTCGCCTCCCCGGGCTGAAACCTGGCGGGCAAGGAGTTCTTTTTTGTTCAGCCGTTTTGACCAGTAGGGGATCAGTGTGCAGTGAGCTGATCCGGTGACAGGGTCCTCGTTGATTCCCACTTTAGGGGCAAAGAAACGGGACACGAAATCCACCTCTTTACCCGGTGCGGTTACAATGCAGCCCATGGAGTCAAGCCGGGCAAGCAGGGAAAAGTCTGGGTTCAGCTCTCGTATTTCCTCTTCGCTTTCAAAGACAGCCATCAGGTCCCGTGTTGCATAGGTCGCAACTGGTTGTGCTCCCAGGGCTTTGACCAGCAGGTCCGGGCAACTGATTTCTTCTGCCTTGCGGGAGGGAAAATCCAGGAATAACATCTCATTATCACGGCTGACCCGCAAATCACCACTTTGGCTGTGAAAGAGCAGGGGGCCGGGATCAGCTCCGGGTTGCCGGTACAGGACAAAGCTTGCGGCCAGGGTTGCATGGCCGCAGAGATCGACCTCGGTAGTCGGCGTAAACCAGCGCAGCGCATATTCGGAATCGCTGCCTACCAGGAAGGCGGTTTCAGAAAGCCGGTTTTCTCCTGCAATGGCCTGAAGCAGCGAATCATCGGGCCAGGACGTAAGCAGGCATACTCCTGCCGGGTTGCCGGCAAAGAGTGTGCCGGTAAAGGCATCAATATGATAGTAGGGAATTTCCATCCCGGCAAACTATTAAGTTCAAAGGTTTAAACAACTTTGTTGCACCAAGGTGAACTTTTTCCTATCGGGAGTTTGGAATCTATACGGCAACCACCGAGTTGTCTTCCTCATATTCGTTGGCTGCATAACTGTCAGCCTCAGGGTCGTTTATCCAGATATTACCATCCAGTACATAGCGGAAACGGTAGGAGCGGCCCGCTTCCAGTGAAACGGTTACGGAAAAGCTGCCGTTTTTCAGTCGCTTCATGGGAGTGGCTGTCAGGGACCAGTCATTGAACTCACCAGCTAATACGGCGGAGTCGGCCTGTTCCGGGTTGGCGTATTTAAAGGTTACCCTGCATTTCTGTTTTGTCTTGGTATAATTTTTTTTCAGCATTATCTGCTCCTTGATTTTTTTGTTGTATTAATAGAAAAAGGAGTACTTAGTGTACAATGAACAAGAAAGCTACTGGAAAATTATTTTTTCCAGGGTGCCTTGAACAGGCATAGGTTATACCCGTGAACAATTAGCCCGCATATTTCATGAACACTTTGCTCATTTTAAGGTAACCTCTGTAAATCATATGATAAAATTGTGCATTATTCCCTACTTTAAATTTGCAAAGTGTTCACCGAAGGCAAGCCGATGCGACCGCACCCGAAGTCTACGCTTATCTGCTTTGTCGCTGCAGGAGTAGGCATAGGCAACTATCGGAGTCTGCGCTTACCTGCCTACTCCTGCGCTCAGCGCATCTGCAGCCGCCTCGACTTGTGAAATATGCGGGTTAGCTGCCTTTACTTCATGTTGCTATTATAGCGTATAGATTAAGGCACAGTCTTTGAGCAGTCAATATTGAATCGGAAAATTTCAGTTATTAATGAGAAAATAATCATATCATAACCCAAACCAAACAATGACAAATGGTCGTTACAGACAGTGAAATAAAGCCAAAAATTCCTGAACTGCTGGCCCCGGCAGGCAATATGGAAAAGTTGAAAACCGCCATCCATTACGGAGCAGACGCGGTGTATCTTGGCGGCAGAAAATACAGCCTGCGGGCACGGGCCGGTAATTTTGATGACCCGGAGATCCGCCGGGCAGTTGATTACGCCCATGATCACGGGGTAAAGGTCTACATCACCCTCAATATCTTTGCCCATAACCGGGACCTGGATGGTTTGGAGGAGTATCTGCTTGTGCTGGAAGATGGTGATGTGGACGGGCTCATCGTGGCCGATCCCGGCATCCTGTTTATTTGTAAGCAGGCAGTACCGAGAATGCCCATCCATCTCTCCACCCAGGCCAATGTGACCAATGGTGCCAGTGCCCGTTTCTGGGCAGCACAGGGAGTATCCCGGCTTAACCTGGCCCGTGAGCTCAGCCTTGCTGAGATCAGAGAGATTCGGCAGGCAACGGATACCCGGCTTGAGATCTTTGTGCATGGGGCACTCTGCATTTCCTATTCCGGCCGCTGCATGCTGTCCAACTACTTCACCGGACGTGATGCCAACCAGGGCGATTGCGCCCATCCCTGCCGCTACTCCTATACAATAGTAGAGGAAAAACGGCCGGGTCAGTATTTTCCCGTGGAAGAGGATGAGCGGGGCACCTATATATTTAACTCGCGCGATCTCTGCCTGCTGGGACGTCTGCCCGAACTTATCGGAGCCGGTGCAGACTCGATCAAGATCGAGGGCAGGATGAAATCCATGGGCTATGTTGGAGCGGTTGTCAGGGTGTATCGGGCCGCACTTGATTATATTGAAGAGCAACTTTTTTCAGGGAAATCCATACAAAAAATTGTACTGCCGCGACCTTTTTGTAACGAAATAAACAAGATTGGCACAAGAGGACAGACGGAAAATTTTTTTGATGCCCCCCCTTCATCTGAGGGCATGCTTTATGATATAATGAGGACAAATCAGCCCTATGCTCCGGTTGGTATTGTCCGCGAAATTCGACCGCTGTTGATCGAGGCGCGCAACGTGCTGGAAACCGGGGACCAGGTGGAATACCTGGGTCGTGAACTGGAGCCGTTCATCTGCAGGGTGACGTCCATGTCAACAGTTGACGGTATTGCCGTTGACCGGGCAAATCCGGGTAACAGGGTGCTGATTGAAACCGATCCTGAGTTGCAGGTACCGGAAATCAATTCAATTCTGCGTAAACAGCTGAATATGTCATGACACCTTATCTTGATGTCCCGTTTCTGCCGGAAGAAGCATATGTGGAGTTTTTAAACGACTGCAGCGAGGAGCTTGACTGTGTCCAGTTCAGCCTGCTGGGCGGGCGAAGGCTTGACAGCCGTATTCAACTGGAATCTCTGGATCTCCATGACACCTTTATAGAGCTTCTTGGCGAACTTACCGGACCTCGCAGGTATGGACTGCTCAACAGCAGGTTTTATGGAACGGCCCTGTTCACTGATCGACAGAACCTGAGCTCGCTGCTGGATGTCCTTGATCAGTGCGCAGAACAAGGGGTGATCGACGGTATTATCTACTGTGACCATTACCTGCTGCA
The DNA here is from genome assembly GCA_034660835.1 of Thermodesulfobacteriota bacterium. GTDB lineage: Bacteria > Desulfobacterota > Desulfobulbia > Desulfobulbales > Desulfobulbaceae > Desulfobulbus_C. The sequence continues at coordinate 6,307 of JAYEKB010000164.1, read as the reverse complement.
GTTGCTGTCTGATGAGGCCCCGGACCTGGCCGGGGTGCTGGAGGCTGTTCCGGGAATCAACACCATGCTTGATTCCTATGTCAAGGTTGAAGCGCAGCTCGGCTTTATCGGCGAAACCCGTTTCCTGCAGCCGGGCAAGATTGTCCTTGACCGCTCCCTGAACCGGGATCTTGACCGATTGGCAGACACTGCCCGCAAGTGCCGAAAAAGTTTTCCGGATTTGAAACTGGAATTGCTGGCCAATGAAGGCTGCCTTGCTTACTGCCCGTTTAAACTCTCCCATGATGCCTACATTGCCCTGGCCAATAACGAGGGGCAGGATTGCACCTACCTGCTTAACAAAGAGCTGGGCTGCATGCGACTGGTGGACGAGCAGCCGCACCGTATCCTGCAGTCTCCCTTTATACGGCCCGAAGATATGGAGCTCTACCTGTGCCACATCGATACCATCAAGCTCTGTGGCCGCACTCTGGGCAGCGGCTTTCTGCAACAGGCCATCAGTGCCTACATTGACCGTCGGTACGACGGCAACCTGCTTGATCTGTTAGACACCCTGCAGTGGCTGGCCCCCAGCCTGCATGTCGATAATTCTTCACTCTCCTTTGATTTTGCAAACATGCTGTCCATGTGTGACAATCATTGTGATTCGTGCGGATTTTGCAAAGAGCTGTTTGACTCGATCTCCCGTCCCCTGCCCATGGAAATTCAAGATAACCGGGTAGCCCTGAGATAGATTCCGGTTTACGGTTTCCAGTTTCCGGTTTACGGTAGCTTTACATTATTTGTTTGAGCATGAACTGTAATTCGATGCCGGAGGCATTCCGTGGACTCTTTTGATAATTTACTTGAAATCTCAACCAAAATTCATGGACATATCTGTGCCGGTCAGGTGATAGGCGTGAGAATGTCCATGCTGGGCCTGGAACGGATTGGTATTGATGATCCCAAAGGTGAGGACCGTAAGAAGCTGTACGTGCTGGTGGAGATCGATCGCTGCGCCACCGATGCTATTCAGTCGGTAACCGGCTGCAGCCTGGGCAAACGTTCCATGCGCTGGATGGATTTCGGGATTATGGCGGCCACTTTTGTCAACCTTGAGACCGGTAAGGCCGTTCGGATTACCGCCCGGGAAGAGTCCCGGGAGCTGTCCAAAAATTACTATCCCGCCCTGGCCAACAAGTACCAGCAACAGCTTGAAGCCTACAAGATTATGCCCGAGGAGGAGTTGTTTTCCTTCCAGGATGTGAAAGCGGATATTCCGGAATGTGATATGCCCGGCCGACCCATGCGTCGTGTCCAGTGCGATGATTGCGCTGATTACGTCCAGGATTGCCGGGAAGTGGAGCGGGACGGAAAAATCCTCTGCCGGGCCTGTGCAGGGCAACGTTATTACAAGCCGGCCTGAATCTTTACTTCAGGTTGTCAATATCTCAAGGAGTTCTATCATGAAGGCGAAAGTAGTAGTATTGGGTTTGATTATTTTATTGCCCCTCCTTTTCTCCGGCTGTGCCGGGAGAAACAAGATGACCGGATCCTGGAAGGATCCTTCTTTTACCGGTCCGGTCAAGGGAAAGGTGCTGGTGGTGGGAGTTGCCCACAACGATACCCACCGGCGAATTTTTGAGGACAGCCTGATGGTTAACCTGAAAGCCGAGGGCACAGACGCTGTTGCCGGTTATACCTATGAGGATGACGGTGTGGAGCCGACAAAGGCTGCTATACTGGCAGTCGTGAAGCAATCAGGAGCGTCAACCGTGCTGGTGACTCATGTTGCAGGATCTGAAGAAAAAAGCCAGTATTTCCCGGCAATCGGCGCTACCTTTATTGACCCGGGATATTACGGCGGCCTGTACAGCTATTACCCCATGGTCTATAATTATGTGTACATGCCTGCCCAGACCTACAGCAAGGAGATTGTGACTCTGGAAACAGGCCTCTACGATGCCTCAAGCGGTCAGCTGATCTGGATCGGTCGCTCTGATGCAGTGAACCCGGAGATGACGAAAAAATACTACACTGGGCTGACCAAATTGTTTGTTAATGACCTGCGGAAAAATAACCTGATTAAATAACCTGTTTATGGTCAGCTGATCAGGCTATAAGCATTAAAAAAAGGCCGCGTCTTGCGGAAAACGCAAGACAGCGGCCTTTTCATGCTTCATGCACGATGAAGATCAGCAACCGCCGATACTTCAACCACCACCCTTGGCCGGTGCTGCTCCCTGCTTTTCAGCGTCTGCCCCCGTGGTCGAGATAGATCCGCGGTTCACTTTGATCTTAATGCCTTCAGCAATTTCCATGGTTACGATGGCATCGGTCAGGCCGGTGATCCGACCATGGATACCGCCGCTGGTTACTACCCGCTCGCCTTTTTTCAGGCTGCCCAGAAATTGCTGGTGTTCTTTTGCTTTTCTCTGCTGCGGGCGGATAAGCAGAAAGTAAAAGACCACAAAGATCAGAATAAGGGGTACAAACGATGCGAGACCGGATGCCCCGCCCGGTGCCGCGCCTCCAGCTGCATATGCGATTCCAGTCATTGATATTTCCTCCGAATTATAATTTTTCCTGATGCGGGATTTCCCGCTGTTCATAAAAAGTTTTACGAAAAGCCATAAACCGATCTTCTGTTATAGCTCTGCGCATGTCTGCCATCAGCGAACAGTAGTAATGCAGGTTGTGAATACTGTTCAGCTGGTATGCAAGAATCTCACGGCTTTGAAAGAGATGCCGCAGATAAGCACGGGAGTAGTTGCGGCAGGTATAACAGGAGCACTGTTCATCTACCGGCCGCCGGTCTTCCCGGTTGCAACTGTTTTTTATAACAACTCTGCCGCGTGAAGTAAAGAGCATTCCATTACGCGCATTACGGGTAGGCATCACGCAGTCAAACATGTCCACACCCCTGTACACACCTTCCACCAGATCCTCGGGCGTACCTACTCCCATGAGATACTTGGCATGGCTGTCCGGCAGGAGGGGTATCGATGCCTCAAGCATTTCATGCATCAGGTGCTTGGGCTCGCCCACAGACAGGCCGCCCATGGCATAACCATCAAAACCTATATTAATAAGTTCAGCAGCTGCTTCCCTGCGTAGTTCCGGGTACATTCCGCCCTGGAGAATCCCGAACAGAAGCTGACCGGTATCTGATTGCGCCTTGCGGCAGCGCCTGGCCCACCGTCCAGTGAGCGCTGTGGCACCGGCTGCCTCATCAAGGGTGGCCGGGTAGGGGATGCAGGTGTCGAGCACCATCATAATATCTGAACCCAGTGCCTCCTGAACATGGACGGCATCTTCGGGACTTAAAAATAGCTTTGCTCCATCCAGGTGTGATCTGAACTCGGCCCCTTTTTCAGAGATCTTGGCCAGATCCCGGAGGCTGAAGATCTGAAAGCCACCTGAATCGGTGAGGATGGGTCGATCCCAGTGCATGAATCCGTGCAGTCCACCGAAGCTGCGGATCAGTTCATGGCCCGGCCGGATAAAAAGGTGGTAGGTGTTGCCCAGGATAATTTGAGCTCCGAGTTCCAGCAGGTTTTCCGGGGTAACGGCCTTGACCGTCCCCAGGGTACCCACGGGCATGAATACCGGAGTGTCAAAGGTCCCGTGCAGGGTGGACACCCGGCCGCAACGGGCAGAACATTCCGACGATTGGTGCAGGAGTTGGTACGGTGAGCTGGAATGCATGGGTATTTTTGTAATAAAATATTCGTTATTATTTCACCGGACAATTGGCTCGAAGCCTAACCCGTATATTTCATGAACACTTTGCAAATTTTCGAGAAGAAATTATCCCGAAATTATCACTAAAAATTCCATATGTTATGCTATATGGAGCAAAGTGTTCATGAAATATGCGGGCTAATGCTTCAGCCATGCCGGTGATGTCTATTCTGAATGGATTATCCCGTGCAGAAGGAGGCGTCAATAAAAAAGGAGTCGGGAAGGGGACTTCCGGATTCTTTACTGGTTGAAAAAATGTGCTCGGTTTTCTCTAATGTAAGCTTAAAAATGATAATGTTTCAGCAAAATAAGCAAATTTTCTTGTTCCTGGCCGAGTGGTTTGATATAAAATTTAGAGATGGTTTAAAAAATCTGATTGAACAACAGACGTGCGGGCTTTTCACTGTTTCATAAACATAACCCTCTAAACGCTGAGTAATGATGAATATTTATTTGATTGCAGGCCTGGTAGCGGTTGCCCTGATTATTCTTGTTCTGGTTCTGAGAAAGCCTTCAGAAAAACAAGTTCCCCAAGTCGAGCCACCTGATGAGGAAATTTCTGCCCCGCCGTTGGAAGAGGCAGAAGCTGAACTTGAAGCTGAACCTGAACTGATTTCTGAAATCGAGGAGCCAACGGCTGAGGAAGATGTAGAAGAGGCGGCAGAAGTTGAAACAGAAGAAACAGCTCCACCTCCGGACGAGGTTGTTGAGGAGACAGCGGAAGCAGTCACGGAAACTGAAGTCATCATTGAGCCTGAAGCTGTCCCTGAGCCGGAGCTTGCTGAAGAGGTTGAACCGGAGCCTGTAACCGAACCGGAAGTGGAGCCGGTCTCTGAAATCGAGGAACCATCGATTGAGGAAGGTGTAGAAGAAACTGCAGAAGCTGAAAAAGAAGAAGTAACTCCACCTCCGGAAGAGGCTGTAGAGGAGGTAGCGGTTGAGGAGGCTGCAGAAAAGCCGGTTGCAGCTCTGTCACTGGCGTCCTATGAGCAGCGGTTGCTTGCCCTCAAGGATAAACAACTGACCGCGCTCACCGGGGCAATTGAAAACAATGAGGAGAGCAGGCGGGAACAACTTCAGGGTGAGCTTGTCGCTATTACCGAGGGTCTGAGCTTTCTCGACCAGGGTTATGCGCAGGAAATGTCCTGCCGCAACGAGGCACTGGCCGCTCTGGAGCAAATGCAGCCGGATTTGGACACTGCAGATTTTGAACAGGCATTCGAGAGTGTCTCTAACGGTGATACAGGGGAAGCGGAACAGCTTTTTGATAGTTTTGCCGGTCAGAATGGACCGCTGTCTGCTTTGGCAGCATTTCAGTCCGGTCGTCTTGCCGAATGTCGAATGGATCTCAACAGGGCCATGGAACAGCTTGAAAAGGCAGTCACTCTTGATGATAAAAATCCTGACTACCTTCGTTCAGCAGCACTGCTGGCTCGTAAACTGTACCATCATAAGAAGGCTCTGGCCTGGTTTACCTCCCTTGTGAAATTGGGTGAGGAAAAGGGAGAGGACACCGTAGAACTGGCTCTGGACAGGCGGGAACTGGCCTATACTACCGCCCTTGTCGGCCAGCATAAACAGGCTGGGGTGTTGTATAAAAAGGCTATGGTCAGCTTAACGAACCTGCTTGGCAAAGAAGACCCGGAAATGGGTATCTGCTGGTTCCAGATTGGTAAACTGCAGGAAGCTCTGGGACAGTATGAAAAAGCCGACGACCCGTACACAAAAGCCCTTGCCATTATGGACAAGTCCGGGAGTAATGCGGTTCTTGGTGACATACTGGACAAACTTGCAGGACTGTACATGGAGCTGGAAAGGGAGGACGAGGCAATGGTGCTCTTTGAACGCCTTTGTTCGCTCAAGGAAGCATCGCCTAATCCGGATAATGCCACCCTGGCGATAGCCTATAATAATTTTGCCGAGGCGAGCAGGATTTGCGGCAAGTACGAGGAAGCTGAAAAGAGTTATAAACGATCCCTGGCCATAACAGAAGAGCTGCGCGGTAAGGATCATGCGGCAGTAGGCAGCCTTTTGCAGGAACTGGCACAGCTCTGTGAGCGGCAGAAAAAAAAGGATGAGGCAAAAGTATACCAGGAGCGGGCAGCAGCTATTTTTCAGCGTGTCCTTGATGCGCAGGAGGCAGCAGGACAACAGGCAGAAAAACTGAAGCTCTCTGAGTAGCCGGCAGGCAGGAAGAACAGATTATTACCACAGAGGACACAGAGAAAAAAGAAGAGTTATTGCTCTGTTCCTCTGTGGTTTTTTTTTATAAAGGGAAATAGAAAATAGGGGGCCACGATATTTTGTCTTGGCATCGGGAATTCCGGAACCTTTTGGGTTCAGGGGAGTGGCCTGTCCCCCATTAAAGGTCGTGTATTGACGAAGAAGCTGCGCAGGAATTTGAATCATGGAATGTTATCCGGTTTCTTGTTACCCAATCATCAGGTAGTGTTACTCGACTAAAATCAGACTATCTTGCTGATGTTACGGTGTCAGCTTTTTCACTTTGCGGAGATATCGAGAAACCAGGTATTACCTTGTTATGTTAAAAAAATGTGACCAATTAATAAATCATTATTTGCAG
>JAYEKB010000163.1:10047-14409 GCA_034660835.1 Thermodesulfobacteriota bacterium | reverse complement strand
CGGTCGCATCGGCTTGCCTTCGGTGAACACTTTGCAAATTTAAAGTAGGGAATAATGCGCAATTTTATCATATGATTTACAGAGGTTACCTTAAAATGAGCAAAGTGTTCATGAAATATGCGGGTTAAGATCAGACCCGCCAGTCGCTGAAAAATCTGCAGGCAGTCTTGGAAGCTGGTGGAGCCGGGTTGGACAGCGTCATGAAAACCACCGTCTTTTTGCAGGATATGGGTGAGTTCAAGCTCATGAACGAGATCTATGCCGAATTCTTTCCTGATAATCCACCAGCCCGCAGTGCGGTGGAGATTGCAGCGCTGCCGTTGGGTGCAAGGGTAGAAATCGAAGCCATTGGGCTGGTAAAAAATGCGGGGTAGGCGAGCCAGTAGGAGGCAGTCACCTTTGTGCGCGTAAGCACGGAAGTGACTGATAGAGCAGGGGAGGGAGGGTGAAGCTCAAAGCAGGTTCTTGTCTCGATGAAAACATACTGAACGAACTTATTGATACTGCACAAGAAGCGGTTTCCGTGAAAGGACGAACCACGGCCCTGTGCAGAAATTACGGCGCGTGTGTCTATACGGTGCATGGTCGTTTTTTTAAGGGAATTAACCTGTTTTCGCCAACCCACTCTCTTACCCTGCATGCGGAACAGGTGGCCCTGGTCAATGCTGCTGTCCATGGTGACCCGCTTGTTCGGGCCATGGCAATTGCCTCTGATGACCGCACAGTACTGCCCGTACCCTGCGGCATCTGCCGGCAGGCCCTGTTTGAAAATGCCCGTTTTTCAAAAGAGGATATTCAGCTCATCTGTGTACAGGGAAGAGATGTAAAGTTGTTCAGGCTGACGGAACTTTACCCGGAGCCATGGCCTGATAGGGAACCACAGACCAGGTAATTGGACAAAGTAACCTACAAAGCCAACATTGATGAATGTGACAATTATGGGGTTATATTTGAAGGGCTTGATCACGCATTTCTGCGCACCGGTAAACTTTTTAACCCGCATTTCTCACAAGGATCGTCGCGAAAGGCCGATAAGTGCCGTGGATATAAGGCGCAGTCCTGAAAACACTCGGAGGCATACTGTTAGTATGTCGAGAATGTTTTTGGGGCTGTAACGCAGTAGACATGGTGCTTACCGGCTTTGCAGCAGATTCTTGTGAGAAATGCGGGTTAAGTCAGTGGGTTAACCAAGCTGATGGCGTTCCGGGGATCTGGTGCCAGGAAATGAAAAAAGCATCAAAACAGAACACAAAGGCCCTGTTTTTTTCAATTAACTACCATCCAGTACCGGATTGATCCGATAGACTTTTCCATTATCTGCCGGTCCGGTCCTGGGCTGCATCTCCCTGGCTGTCGGTCCCTGTAGAGGCAGTACCGGTACCGGTTTCTCCCTGGTTTTTTCCACCTTCGGCAAACGCTGTTCCTGCGCTGAGCATCAAGACGAATAACACAATAATCAATCTTTTCATTTTCTTCCTCCTTTGAAAGTAGAAACACCCCGCAGGGTGTCCCAAAAGCCATCAAATTAGCTGCTTAATGATGGCCACCATTACCTGATCCTCCCGAACCTCCGGAACTATCTCCTCCACTACTTCCGGAACCGCTGGAATTACTTCCTCCGCTGCCATCAGAACCGCCTGATCCACCGGAATCACCAGAGTTACCTCCACCGCCACTGTCTCCGGAACTATCTCCTCCACTACTTCCGGAACCGCTGGAATTACCTCCTCCGCTGCTATCAGATCCGCCTGAGCCACCGGAATCACCAGAGTTGCCTCCACCGCTACTGTCTCCTGAACTACCTGAGCCGTCCGAACCTCCAGAGGAATCACCATGGCCGGAGTCATCACTACCGGATCCTTCGTTGCCGGCAGCAGATCCTGTCCCATCTCCGAAACCGTGTGTGCCGCCAAATCCTCTGCTTCCAGTTCCGAGATTTTCCAGGTCGCGAGCCTGTATTCCTTGATCAATGGCAGTGCCATAGCCCCTGGCAAGGGATTCACGATTTTTATGAGCTCCCTGCCTGCTGAATGTACTACGCATGGTGCGCATTTCATTGGCAGCAAAACCCTTGTGTACTGCTTTGCCAACGACCTCAGCTGTTGTTGCAGAGGAAACACCCTGTCGGGATAAATCCCTGGCAGTGCGCATGGTTTCTTCTGCCAACAGGTATAACTCATTGCGGTTCATCTGCCTGGATCTGGTCTGCAGGCTGTTGACGAGTTTTTCGGCGTCCTGACGGGTCAAACCGGCCGCAATTCCTGCAGTCATGGTATTACCAAGCTTGACCGCCTGTTTTTCTCTTTTGGTCAATTTCCTGGCCAGGGTATAGCCATACTTATAACGGGAAGTCACCCGCTCCAGGGCCTGGACAATCCTGTCAGGATCAACGTGTTTTGCAATACCTTCATAGACCTTGCTGCTCACCGCTTCAGCGGGCAATCCTTGTTGCTGAGCAGTCTTGATCATACTCTGTACCCGGAGAACTTGTTCAGTACTGAACCCGGCCATGTCCATAGTCCGGTTCAGTATTGCATCAGTATCAGCGGCAAAGGCTACTGAGGAAAAAAAGAGTATTAAACAAAATATGAGAGATAATTTTTTCATGCTGATTACCTGTGTTCCTGTTCCATTTACGTTGCCAGTCTACCTTACATAACTCCTGCTGTATAAAAAGGTTACAGTTCACGGCTGATAAAGACAGTTTTCTGCTCCGAAATCATCGGTTTCTTTGAATCGGCACTCGGGCAGATACACGGATCCGTCGACAATATAAAAATATTTTAGTTCTACGCCAGGCGGCACAGCCAGTTGCCAGATTCCGGACCTGTTTTTGACAGTATCATGGAGAACAAAATTATCAGCTGACGAAGAAAACTGGACACGGGTCGCTTCCGGTAACCGCAGCAAAAAAACCAGCGAATCTGTTTTTTGTTCAATATAATGTCTGGATGCACAACCAGACAACGCTGCCAGGAGCAGGACGATCAACATCAAAGATTTCATCATATTGCGGCAGTAACCTTGATAATGGAATTTTCTCCACCAAAATCGTCCTGTTCATGAGTCAGAACCGTTGGATCTGCTATCTGCCGGTCATTGTCAACAAGGTAACTGTAACGGTGCTCTCCTGCCGGCATCTTGAGCGTGACGGACCAATAGCCACTATTCCCGATCTTTTCCATGGGCACCGGAGACCAGCGGGTGAAGTCGCCGACTATTTCCGCCTTACTGACATCCGGGCGGTAAATGACAAAGCGATGCTGCAACTCATCAGGATTGATCATCGGGGCAGGACGCAACAAGAAAACTGCAGCCACCAGCGCCATGGCAGTAGCAAATCCGGCCAGTGGTGCAAACCAGAGCTTGAATAACCAGGTTTTTTCAGGACGAATGACCGGCATTTTGACCTCCGGCATGGCGGTAACCATGCTGGTTAGCAACAGTTTTTCCTGGTCAAGCAACTCGACAGTTTCATCCTTAAATGGTTTATTGCTGTGTACTGTTTCAACAAACTCAATCTTTTCGTCAAGATTAAGTTCGTTATCCACGAACATACTGATCAAATAATCTTTCATAGTCTGTCCTGCTGGAGAATCTTTTTCAGTTTAACACGCGAACGGTGTATTTTTACCTTGATGTTTGCCTCACTGTTGTCCGTCATGTCGGCAATCTCCCGGTATGACAAACCACTGCTCACCACAAGGGCCAGAATATCCTGCTCTCCCTCATCCAACTGCTGCATAGCACTCAGAACCCGTTTGAACTCCTCTTTGATATGATATGCATTTTCCTGGTCAATATCCACTCCATGCTGATCCTCATCGTATGATCTATCAAAACGATTTTTACGCGCATGGTCATAGAGCAGATTTCTGCTGATGGTAAAGAGCAGGGCCGGGCTTTGCTCCCTGTCTTTGTATCGTTCAAGATAACGGGTAAAGCTCTCCTGCATGATATCGGCAGCCAAATGGTAGTTGCCTGTTTTCCGCAGTAGATAGCCAAAAAGCCGCTCTTTGTTTTTTGTGTAGAACTTCCGGAAAGTATTCACCTTGTTCTCATAACGTTTTTGGGCGAAGAAGGTTACGTTTTTTTACAGAAAAAAGCATTTAACAAAAAAGAATAAAAAAACCTGTAACCTTTTTTTCTCTTAACCGTTGTCCAGTTAAGTTCAGCCAATGGGTATTAAATGTGGCGAGCAGGCCTGCCTGCCATAAGCCCCTGGTAAAATAATAACAGGAGATTACAGATGCAACTCACAGCAAAAATCGCAAAAACACTTATTATGGCAACTGCAGTTTTAATGTTGGCAGTTCCGGTTATGGCCGGTAATGGTCATGGACCTGGAAATGGTACAGGTAC
>JAYEKB010000163.1:0-9947 GCA_034660835.1 Thermodesulfobacteriota bacterium | reverse complement strand
ACAGGAGATTACAGATGCAACTCACAGCAAAAATCGCAAAAACACTTATTATGGCAACTGCAGTTTTAATGTTGGCAGTTCCGGTTATGGCCGGTAATGGTCATGGACCTGGAAATGGTACAGGTACAGGTGACGGTCCCAAAGACGGCACCGGCAACGGCCCTGGAACCGGTGACTGCCTGAATTCAGCCGTTTTAACAATGGATAATAACCTGCTACTGGCCCGTGGTGGCAACGGAAATGGTGGTAATGGTCCTGGAGACGGTACCGGCAACGGCGAAGGACAAGGCGGCAACGGTCACGGACCAGGTGATGGAACCGGAACCGGTGACGGACCTGAGGACGGCACCGGCAACGGACCAGGTACCGGTGACTGTATCAACGCGTAGATAAAATCTATCCGGAAACGGCCCTTTCGTTCAGTAGGTGTTGACTGTTCGACGAATCCTGCGGCATGCTCGAAAATAACCCTCGGAATCTGCGCTTCCCTGATTCTGAACGAAATTGCTCGTTTCTGGAGACACCAGATAATAAAGTTCCATTCATTTAAATGAGGAGTAGTTATGGCATTAAAATTACGTACTGTACTGGCTATGGTGTTAGTGTTCAGTTTTCTTGTGAGCAGCGATGTATTAGCCGGCAACAAAGCAAAAAAGAACAATGCATCACCAGAAATTTCCCAGCAGGTAAAGAATGACCTGATTCAGCTGAGAGAAGAGGAAAAACTCGCTCGCGATGTGTACTTGTACCTGTACACTGAGTGGGACCAGTGGATATTCTCAAACATCGCCCAAAGTGAGCAGCAACACATGGACGCGGTAAAAGGTCTGTTAGACAAGTACCAGATTGATGATCCTGTCGATCCGGATATCCAGGGCCAGTTTGCAGATGAGGACCTGCAGGATCTCTATGATGATCTCATTGCTGTCGGCAGTGTGTCGAGGGAAGATGCCTTGTATGTCGGTGCCACAATTGAAGATCTGGATATCTTCGACATCTATGAGATGATTGACCACGCTACAGGTTTTGAAGACGTTACCATAGTCTACGAGAATTTGAGCAAAGGCTCTCGTAATCATCTCAGGTCATTTGTAGGACAACTCGTGCTCTTTGACGAAGACTATGTCTACTATGCTCAATATCTGGAGCAGTACCAAGTTAATGAAATTATAGCCGATCCAATGGAGACTGGCAGCCTGTAAACAGCACAAACACGGCCTTCGAATTTCTGACAGCTCTTCCGTGCTGACGATTCGAAGGCCGTCATTTCTTCTCTGACAATTACAATTTTTTTCGACAATTGGAAAAACCATGGTCGTTCACTTTTTCGACGAGAGACCGGCAGGTAGAAAGCTCAACCGTGATGCGTCGTCTCTATTGCAAAACTTGTGACTTCTCTAAGTCGATGTGATACATGTAATGGTAGTCGATAACGATGAGGTGTTGAATAAAGAGATACTGTTATCGACTTATTTTCGGTCAATGGAGAATTCAGTCTGCTTGATATTGCCCATACGGTGATCGTTATAGAAACAGCGCCCCTAATACCCAACATGCGGCAATAGCATGCCCAAACCGGATCGGTGCGAAAAAATAGATGATTCTCCCTCAAAGTGATCTGCTGGTTTATCCCAAATTAATTTTCAGCCCTGCATATGTCTGGAATTAATCCCTTCGACCACATTCCCCCCGCTGCACTGCTCTATTTTCATTATGGCTTGGCCTTTATTTTTCTTGGTGCGGCAATCGCCTTTAAGAATATGCGGGGCAGTAGGTTGAGGCTTGCCGGTTCACTTTATTATCTTGCCGTATTCGGTTTTGCCCACGGCACCCATGAATGGCTTGAACTTTATCTGATTGTTGAGCAGCACACTCTGACCAGCCAGAAATTCCTCCTCATCAAATTAATCGAATTTGTTTTTGGTTTTCTCTCCTTTATGTTTCTTCTCCAGTTCGGCCTGATTCTGCTTCGCCAAATCTCCGGCAGTAAACTCAACGCGTTGCGATGGCTGCATTTACTGCTTTTACTCATCTGGGCAACTGCCCTTTGCTTGCTCTGGTTTCGCTTCCAAAGCGTGAACCTTTCATTGATCCTGCATGCGGATGCCATAACCAGATTTTGCTTCGGTTTCACGGGCAGCCTGGTAGCCGGGCTCGCTCTGATCATCTATTCCCGCTCCATTCGGCGTTTAAGCAAAAACACGGCAAAAAACCTGACATGTGTCGGTATTACCTTTGTTTTTTATGGCGTGTTAGCCGGTCTTGTTCCCTCAAAAACTATTCTTCCCTGGCTTCACATACCGGTGGAACTGTTGCGGATGATTTGTGCCATTTTGATCACCGGCTTTATGATTAAAGCCTTAAATATTTTTGATATAGAAACACGGGAACAACTCGTCGAACAGATGAGGTTGCTGGTACAGGCCGAAAAACTCGCCTCTCTTGGCCAGCTTGCTGCCGGCGTGGCTCATGAAATCAACAACCCCTTGACCAACTCCTCTCTGAATCTGCAGATGGTTCGTAAACAACTGGTCAAGTCAGAGCCGCCTGACAAGGCACTTTTAAATAGAATTGATGCAGTGGCCAGGAATATTGAGCGGGCCTCCACCATTGCCAGGGAATTGCTGCAGTTTTCCCGCAATGATGAGCAGGAATTCTTGCCAATGGATATTAATGAGGTGATTCGAGAAGCTCTGATTGCTCTGGACTATCGAATAGAAGGGGTAAATATCGTCAAACAGCTGAACAATATCCCGAAAATATCAGGTTTTCAAGGTGGATTACAGCAGGTTTTGATCAATATCATGAACAACTCCATGGAGGCCATGACCGAACTCGACCGAAAGGAGATCAGGATCACCACTTCGCAGCATGGAAACAAGGTCATGGTGGAGATTGCCGATTCAGGTTCCGGAATGACAAAGGAACAACTTACCAATATTTTTGATCCATTTTTTACCACCAAGGAGGTTGGTACCGGTACCGGCCTTGGTCTTTCCATTTGCTATGGTATAATCAGACAGCACAACGGGACCATCAATATCTCCAGTTATGTTGATCAAGGCACTACCGTTGTCATTGAATTCCCTGTTTTGGAGGACCATGAAATCCATTCTGATTGTTGATGACGACCCCGAATTCAGGGCCAATCTGACTGAAATTTTAACTGAGGCAGGATACCGGACCGTTACGGCATCAACCGGCAGCGAGGCCATAGAAAAGGCGGCAAACCGAAGTTTCGATGCCGTCCTGCTGGATCTGATTATGCCGGGCATGTCCGGAATGGAGGTGTTGACTGAACTGAAAAAACTTGGACCTAAGAGCAAGATCATCATGATCACAGCCTTTGCCACCGTGGACAATGCAGTTCATGCCATCAAACGAGGGGCAAGTGACTATATTGCCAAACCCTTCAACATTGATGACTTGCTGGTCACTATCAAGCTGGTGCTTGAAGAGGCCCGCTTTGAGGCCAATATTAAAAAACTGGATATGGATTATGCATTGAGTTCCCTGGCCAACCCGATCCGCAGAAAGCTCATCCGCCTGCTCAGAGCCAATAAAAAGATGCGACTCATGGAACTTACCAGGGAACTTTCCATTACCGACCACACCAAGGTCATTTTTCATCTCAAAACTCTCAGAGATTCCAATATTGTTTATCAGGACAAGGATAAGTCTTACCACCTCACCCGCGAAGGCGACCGGATTATCGACTGCTTAAGTATCCTGGAAAATTACCTGTCCGCCTGAGTCTGAAGCCGGACAAAGTCCTTTATAGCAAATCAGCTACTGCTTATCCTCTCCTTGCTGTGAAGTTTTCTTCACAGATTCATTCACAACTGTGAAGAACTATTCTATTGAATTTATTGACTAAAATTATAGAATATGTCATAAGCATTTCTCTTATACCTCTATCCTCGCGCAAAAGAGGGAAAAGAGGTGTTCACTGCTTTGTTTGAACCTTTGTGATTCAGGCAAGCAACACCCAAAAAGGAGGGTTTATGAAAAGAATCATTGTACTGACACTATCGGGGGTCTGTTTATTGTTTTGGACCGCTGTTGCAGGAGCTGCAGGTTATGTCGGCTCAGACACCTGTATCAAATGCCATGCGGAGCAATACAACGACTTCATTGTTTCCGGCCATTCCTATAAGCTTTCACGGGCAGAGGATGCGATGAAGAGGCCTATTCCGCTGCCTGAAGGATACAGCTGGGATGACATCTCCTATGTTATCGGAGGCAAATATAAAAAGGCCAGGTTTATTGACAAGAACGGCTACATTATCACCGCTGCAAAAGATGGATCAGAGCTGAAGACCCAGTATAACATGCAGACAGGAACCTGGGCTTTCTATCACAAGGGTGAGAAAAAACCCTACAGTTGCGGTAAATGCCATACAACCGGATATCAGGAACAGGGTCACCAGGATGGCAGGGAAGGGCTCATCGGCACTTGGGCTGCCCCCGGAGTGCAGTGTGAAGCATGTCACGGACCGGCAGGAGATCACATCAAAAGCAACGAGGATGCAAAAGCGAATAAGCTGATGGTTGACACCGAGCTAAAGCTCTGCGGAGGATGCCACATTAGAGGCGATAAAGGCAAGATTCCAGCGAAAGGGGGTTTCATCAAGCATCATGAGCAGTTCAATGAAATTCTGAGCGGCCCTCATAATGAGGAGAATGACATCTCCTGTGTTACCTGCCACAATCCGCATAAGATGGCAAGACTTAAAGAAGGAATTATTGCAACCTGCGGATCCTGCCACGACGATGAGGCAGCATCATTTGCCAAGACCAGCCATGGCCAGGTCGGGATACAATGCAAAGAGTGCCACATGCCGCGGGCTTCTAAATCAGCAGTGAAAATAAGTGAGTTTGAAGGTGATATCAGAACGCATATCTTCAAGATAAATACTGCAGCGGATGCAACAATGTTCTCTAAGGACGGCAAGTTTGCCGAGGGGGGATTCGTAACCCTTGACTTCGCCTGCCTAAACTGCCACAAGAACAAAGACAGGGGCTGGGCAGCAGAAAAGGCGAAAGATATGCATGGGGTGGCTAAAAAGTAAGCCATAACGGTGCAGGCTGAAGGGCTGCCATAAGGAGTCCTTCAGCCAAATTCTTGTGTTTGGCAGCCAATCCTATCCTGTTCTCATCATAAGAATCTACAGCTCTCAAACTACTGTCGCCTCTGCGGTTATGACGGAGCAGGGGACTCTTCAAAGTCTACATCAAAAAGCCGCAACAAGAGAGTACCCTTTTTCCTGAAATCCGATTAAAGAAATCCACCCGTTATCCACTTGTTTTATTTCAGGTAAGAGCGTATCCGGATCTACACCAGTCAGGTTAACGGCAAACAGGCAGATCTCCATCTGAATGCCATCCTTGGCCATCGCTGATACTCTATTGGTAATTCGGCTAATCAGCACCTTTTCTTCATCAGAAAACCCATCAATATTGCTTGACACAAACTTTGCAATACCTCCAGCGAAAATAACAGCAAAATCAGGTTGTTTTGACACATCACGAATGTTCTGATCCTTGAAGGTCTCGTGTATGAGATCAAGGTAAATTGCAGCCTTCTTTATTTTTTTGGCCCTGACATCAAAAACAACTTTGATGTCATTGAGTCCATCGAGGGCCTTGTATTCGCCTCCGTACGTACTGGTCGCAACAAACAGGCAGATGAATGTGGAAAATATGCCAGCCTTGAGAATCAAAAGTGTATGGCTTTTCATGATATTGTCCTCCGTGTTCGTGAAGGTTGACTTTCATGAACAGAGTCGATGAAAATATATCAGGCTTTGTCCATGTCTTCATACTCCATGCAGCATAAATCCAATAGTCAACAAGGAATTATTACTAAACTATGGTACCACTTTGTACTATGTCAAGGTGAAAGAAGTTATAAAAAAATAATTTATGAGAAGGTGACAGGTGGGGTGCTCTACGGTTAATGACAAATCTGTAAAAATATAGGCTGGTACCTTGCGACTAAGCAATGGTGGGTAAATATCAGGTTGTTGCCATGCTTTTTCCCGATATTTTGCAGCTGGTTTGTGTTTTCAAGGATTTTGCTGTGGCACAGTGTGGTAGTCATGGTTATACTAATAATACTTATAATTATAAAAGTTTTCTGGTTTATTCCATAAACACATAAGAACGGAGGCAGTTATGAAAGCAATAAAACAAAAAAACAGACAGGAAGGCATACTGATTATCCTCATAAGTTGTCTGTTGCTTTTTTGGGCACCTTTTGTTGATGCTCAAAACAATACCTCGGAAATGTCGGTTGATGAGCCGCTGTTTATACAGGGGAGCGTGATACGAATATCACTGGGGAAAAAAACTATTTTTGTAAAAAAAGGTAAGGATGAAAGGATTAAAATTCAGGTTGATGAACAAACCGGTTTTGTCGGAATGTCAACTCTTGAAGAGTTGAAAAAGGGCCAGCGGGTCAAGGTTTGGTATGCTGCCATCGGAGATATATACATGGCTGAGAAGGTAGAGAGGTTGCCTGACTTAGGTTGCTGACCAGGTGGTGATACGATGAGACAGATTTTATTTATTTGCTGGCCCGCCTCGTCTCTGTTCAATTATATTTAGATAATTGTTCAGTATTAATCATTTGAACTTGCATTAACATTCGTGCTATCAAAGAGATAAGTGACGTCCTCGTCATTGTTCTCCTCTTTAGGAAGGAGGGGGGGTACTCCTTGGAGTGGGGTGCTCCTCGCCCCCCTCCTTTTTTCATTTCGGCTCCTCAATGTTGAAATCCTCAGTCAGTGAATTAATTAATTTGATGGTGTTGTAACCGGTGAGAAGAAATAATGACCATACTATACTGCTATGATTCCAAATCAAGCAGCCATCTTTTTCTATGTAAACCACCACCATACCCCACCAGGCTTCCATCTGAGCCAATAACTCTATGGCAGGGAATGACTATGCCTACACGATTATGGCCATTTGCTGATGCTACAGCTCGTACCGCTTTCGGGTTCCCCAGGGCAATGGCCTGTTGTTTATAGGATCGGGTTTCTCCGTAAGGAATCTCTTGTAATATTTTCCATACCGATTGTTGGAAATCAGTTCCCGGGGTGTGCAACGGGACGGTAAATATTTTTCTTTTTCTTGAAAAATATTCTGATAATTCAGACTGGAGATGCTCCAGATGTGGATTGTCCCCCGGCAAAATGACAGCATTAAGCCTTTTACATAAATCCTTAAACTCCGTTTCCAGCATTCTTCTATCTGTAAAATCCAGAAGACAGACCCCTTGTGATGTTGCACAACCAAACATAGGGCCAATTGGAGTTGTGAAACGAACAATATTTATAATTTGTGTTTCACGAGACTGGGTTGCGGAATTACCAAAAATAGAGCGATAAGATTCATTGAAACCACTGAGTGAGTTATATCCACTCTCAAATGCCGAATCGGTTACCGTGTTACCTTTCTGGATACTGTTATATGCAGCATTGATACGCAACATTCTCTGATAGGCATGAAATGTCATAGTATGGTGTTTTTTAAACCACCTTCTCATATGACTGGGCTCAATGCCTCGTTGCGCTAAATCATAATCTTTGATTCTTAGATAGGGGTTTTCATGTAGCTCTTTTATGATATCTTTGACATATTCAGGAGTTTCATCCATTTTTTCCATAGGCTTACAGATTTTGCAGGGTCTGAAACCATTCTGTATTGCCTCCTGTGCTGTATTATAAAAGAGTACATTCTCAGCTTTAGGCTTTCTTGCACGACAGGAAGGTCGACAAAAAATTCCTGTGGTCTTGACAGCTGTAATAAACACTCCTTCATACTGAGTATCTTGTTTACCAATGGCATCGTATTTTTCCTGGAAAGTTAGTTTATTTGTCATGTAGAGGATTCTATACAAATCACATTCTTTCGCTACCGGAAAGTTAACAAGTATATTTTTTGACGATAGCCCCCAGTTTTTTTCCACGTATCATCAGTCAAATACAATCAGAGAATGGTGTTATTGAATAAATACTTTTCGCCGATTTTAAGAAAGGTTACGGTTTCCTGCCTGGAAATATTCTTTAATTGGGTTCCGGTTCTCCGAGTGGTTCATCGCTTAGCCCGCATATTTCACAAGTCGAGGTGGCTGCAGATGCGCTGAGCACCTGAGTAAGCTATAGTTGCCTATGCTTATTCAGGTAGCGACAAAGCAGGTGCGACCGCATCGGCTTGCCTTCGGTGAACACTTTGCAAATTTCTAAAAAGAGATAGGATTGAAATTATCACCAAAAAATCCGCGTGTTATGATGCCTTAAACAAAGTGTTCATGAAATATGCGGGTTAGGTCAAAAGTTCCGTAATGCATGGGGATGAACATTTTGGCCTTTAAATCTTTGAAAGCCTGCAGGGCCTCTTCCGGGTTTATGTGGCTGGCTTTCATAAACCACCTTGGCGCATAAGCGGCTATGGGCAGAATCGCCGTGTCTATTCCTCCAAACAGTTCTCCGATGTCTTTAAAATGGTTGGAATACCCGCTGTCACCGACGAGATAGATACTTCCAGGCCTGCTTAACCATTTTTGCCCGGACCGGATTACATTCCACATACCGTACCGCAGCAAAGAGATACTCTCCGGTACATACCGGACCAGAAACGAAACGTCCTCGAAATTCTGTTGTGTCCCCGGAAACCTGCGGAAATAATTATGTTTAAATCACTCTTTGAAGTATACTTTATTAAATTATACTTAGAAGAGTAGTGTTTTGTACATGTACACCGTCTGGTTGTCGGCAGGTGTCGCGTCATATCCACAGGAGGAGAGTATGAAGAAACGTGGAAATCAAAACGTATCGTCCCGAGCCATGTGGTGTGCAGTCCTGACTCTGGCCCTGTCAGCCTCAATGGCCCCGCAGGCTGGTGCCGCCACCATTACCGTGGACGGGACTACCTGCACTCTTGCCGATGCGATCACTTCCGCCAATACCGACACAGAGACAGAAGGCTGCCTGGCCGGTTCCGGCGCTGATATCATTGATCTTCAAACCAACGTTACCCTGGATGCAGCTCTCCCCCGGGTTACAACCGAAGTCACTATTGCCGGTAATAATCATATTATAAGCGGCAACGACACCGTTCGGGTTCTTTATAATGATGGCGGAGACCTGACCATAAAAGACACCACCATCAGTGGTGGAAGTGCCGATGCTGGAGCCGGCATCAGAAATCATGAAGGGAACCTGACGCTGGATAACTGCACTGTCAGCGGTAATGCGGCCGATGACGATGGAGGAGGAATTTCCAATTACTCGTACTATGGTTCAGCAACCGTAACTGTTACAGATTCCACCATCAGCGGTAATGTGGCCGCTGACGATGGAGGAGGAATTTTCAATTACTCGTACTATGGCTCTGCAACCGTGACCGTTACAGACTCCACCATCAGCGGCAACACGGCAGAGAACGATGGGGGAGGGATTTACAACTATACCGGGGATGGCACGGCACCCCTTACCGTCACTACATCCACCATCAGCGGCAATATGGCAGAGAATGATGGGGGAGGGATTTACAACTATACCTGGGATGGTACGGCACCCCTTACCGTCACTACATCCACCATCAGCGGCAATATGGCAGAGAATGATGGGGGAGGAATTTTCAGCAGAACCGACTATGGTGACGCAGACCTTACCCTCAAGGGCAACCTTATCTCCGGTAACACGGCGGCTAACGATGGAGCAGAGTTGTTCAATGGTTCCAGGCAGATCTCGCTTCATGGCGGCTATAATCTCCTGGGGCAGAATGGGATCGATACCGCTGCAGCCTTCTCCGGGATAGATTTGAGTCCCACCGATGTCAGAGCAACCAGCGACTCGGCTAACCCCTTTGCCCTGAACGCTATACTCGGTCCCCTGGCAGAGAATGGGGGGGCAACCATGACCCATGCATTGCTCGCC
>JAYEKB010000162.1:0-14451 GCA_034660835.1 Thermodesulfobacteriota bacterium | reverse complement strand
ATTTGATTGCACAAAACCGGAGGCGTAGCATGGCTACGTTGAGGATTTTGTAATTGAAAATCGTACAAATATGACCTGAAGCAGAGATGCATAGGTGTGACACTTATTTCTTAACAGGCCCTTAGTTGAAGGGGCTTTTTGTTAAGCCCCTTCTCTCGTAAAAGGTTTAAAAAATACATCGGGTAGTGCGTATGGGCACACCCAGCGATATCATTTTTGTTGAAAGGAGAATATACCGTGAAAATTACCAGCCAGATGGTCAAAGAACTGCGTGACAAGACCAATGCCGGCATGATGGATTGCAAGAGAGCCCTGGGTGAGACCGAGGGTGACCTGGAAAAAGCTGTAGATCTGCTGCGACAGAAGGGCCTTGCGGTTGCTGCCAAGCGTGCTGACCGGGCCACCTCCGAGGGGGTTGTCGAGTGTTATATTCATGCGGGCGGCAAGCTCGGCGTTATGGTCGAGGTTGGTTGCGAGACCGATTTTGTGGCTAAGACTGATGATTTCCAGGCATTTGCCAAAGATATTGCCATGCATGTGGCCGCTGTCAACCCGGTGGCCGTTACCAGGGAAGAGGTTCCGGC
This sequence comes from Thermodesulfobacteriota bacterium, assembly GCA_034660835.1. Classification (GTDB taxonomy): domain Bacteria; phylum Desulfobacterota; class Desulfobulbia; order Desulfobulbales; family Desulfobulbaceae; genus Desulfobulbus_C. The sequence continues at coordinate 13,867 of JAYEKB010000162.1, read as the reverse complement.
CGAGATGGTTGAGCGTGAGAAGGAAATTTACATCAACCAGGCCAAAGATTCCCGCAAGCCTGATAATATCATCGAGAAGATCGTTTCCGGAAAGATTGAAAAGTATTTGTCCGAGATATGTCTCATGGATCAGAAATTTGTGAAAGACCCGGAGCATAAGCTTAGCATCCAGGATCTGCTCAACGAGCTGATCGCCAAGATGGGCGAGAATATCTCTGTTAAACGTTTTGCCCGTTTTCAGATCGGCGCATAACTCATGTCTTTCGGCTGCCGGCTCCTTGGCAGAAATGATTTTATGTAAGCGATATTAGTGCCTTACTCCTCAGTTTCTGTCATAAAAACAGTAAGCATAGACTCCGAGAAATAATTAATCCACAGAGGACACAGAGAGCACAGAGAAACAGATCTTTTCTTTAATTCTTTGTGTCCTCTGTGGTAAAAAAGGTATCTTTTGGGTTGTGGGCATTGCCCAAATTATATTTTATCCCCTCAAATAATCGACATCGTCTATAGAGGTGCTCCAGAATGCAGTATAAACGTATTCTCCTGAAAATCAGCGGTGAAGCCCTGATGGGTGAAGGTTCTTACGGCATCAGTCCCGAGATGATTCAATTTGTTGCAAGGGAAATCCGGTCGGTCCATAAAGGTGGTATCCAGATAGGGTTGGTGATTGGTGCGGGTAATATCTTTCGTGGTGTTTCCGGTGCGGCAGGCGGTATGAACCGTGCATCTGCAGACAACATGGGTATGCTGGCCACAGTGATTAACGCTCTTGCCATGCAGGACGGCCTGGAGAAGGCTGGTGTTCCCTGCCGGGTGATGTCGGCCATCACCATGCGCAATGTATGTGAACCTTATGTCCGTGCCCGTGCCCTGGAACACTTGCAAAAAGGCAGAGTTGTTATCTTTGCCGCCGGTACAGGCAATCCATATTTTACCACTGACACAGGAGGAGTACTCCGGGCGTTAGAGATCCAGGCCGATGTGCTTATGAAGGCCACCCGGGTGGATGGAGTGTATGACCGCGATCCGGAAAAGGATGAAAATGCAATCCGTTTTGATCGGCTCACCTATACCAGGGTGCTGCAGGATGAACTGCGGGTCATGGACGCAGCCGGGATCTCCCTTGCCCGTGACAATAACCTTCCGATCTTTGTATTTAACATGAAGAAGGCCGGTAATATCGCCCGGGCAGCAGCTGGTGAGGATATGGGGACGTTGATTACCGGATAAAAAGGTATCAGGTATCAGCCGTCAGCAGTTAACGGGTAATTGAGAGTTTGTTGTTTACTGTGCAACTGACTCCTGATACCTGAGAGCTGATAGCTTAATAAAAAGGAGGAAATCATGGCAAACGATGTTGTCGATCAGGTCAATGCGAAGATGGAGGCAAGTGTGGAGGCCCTGAAACGGGAACTGGTTAAGATCAGGACCGGTCGCGCCTCCCTGGCTCTGCTGGATGGAATCAAGGTGGATGCCTATGGCTCTATGCTGCCTGTCGATCAGGTGGGTACCATGACCATCCCGGAGAGCCGGCTGATTGTTATTCAGCCCTGGGATCCGCAGATGCTGCCGGTGATTGAAAAAGCCATTCTTTCCTCGGACCTCGGCCTGACCCCGGCCAATGACGGTAAGGTGATTCGCCTTACCATCCCCCAACTTACTGAAGAGCGCCGTAAGGAACTGGTCAAGCAGGTCAAAAAGATTGCCGAAGAGTTCAAGGTTGCGGTCCGTAATGTTCGTCGTGAGACAAACGATAGTCTCAAGAAGATGAAAAAGGACAAGAATATTTCAGAAGATGATATGTTCCGTCTTCAGGAAGAGGCCCAGAAGGCTACTGATGCCTTTATTAAGCAAATCGATGAAGTCGCGGCCGGTAAGGAAAAAGAGGTGATGGAGGTCTGATTGTAAGGTGAAAGGTAGGAGGTAAAAGGTGAGAGGTTGAAGAAAGCATAAATGGTGCTGATTTTGCCCGACCTTCTACTTTCTGCCTTCTACCTACAATCTGATAAAGTTATGCAGGAGTCGCAGCATCAGATTGATCCGGTTCCATCCCATGTAGCCATTGTCATGGACGGCAACGGACGATGGGCCAAGAAGCGTAAACGGCCTCGGTTGTTTGGCCATAAAGCAGGAGTGGATTCCGTTCGAGCCGTGGTTGAGACTGCCCGTGAGATCGGGGTCAGGCATCTGACCCTGTACGCCTTTTCAACTGAAAACTGGCGTCGTCCCGGCATTGAGGTAAAGGGTCTCATGTCCCTGCTCAAGACCTATCTGCAGGCTGAGCTGGACAATATGAAGAAAAATGAAATCCGGTTGGGGTGTTTTGGCCAGAAGCATCGCTTACCTGAAGATGTACAGCAGGTACTGGATCAGGTAATAATCGAGACACAGGATTGTATGGGCATGCGCTTGAATCTGGCACTCAGTTATGGTTCCCGGGCCGAGATCATTGCCGGAGTGCAGGAGATTGCCCGCAAGTGCAGTGGTGGGATCCTGGATGCCCGGGATATTGATGAGCAACTGCTCAGTGATCATCTCTACTCTGTAGACCAGCCCGATCCTGACCTGTTGATCCGTACCGGTGGTGAGCATCGGTTGTCCAATTTTCTGCTCTGGCAAGTCTCGTATGCTGAAATTTATTTCACTGATACGATGTGGCCGGATTTTCGTAAATCACAATTCCTGGAGGCGATAAAGGCCTTCGGCAACCGCCAGCGTCGTTTCGGTCGAACCGGTGACCAGCTGAGTAGTACATAATTAGGACATTTTGTTATGGGACGAGTAATACCGGGTTTGCTCATGGTCGTGCTGTGGGTGCTGCTGCTCTTCCTGGCACCTCCCCTGTTTTTCTGGCTGGTCATTACCCTGGGAGCGGTAATCGCTCTGGCTGAATACTTTCGCATGATTGGTACGGCTCCCGGTTCCGGAACCATGGCCCTGGCGATTGGTATTTGTTCGCTGCCGGTTGTGGCCGTTTTCACAGGTTCGGCCACGGGTATGCTGATCGGGGGCTACTTGAGCCTGTTGGGGCTTGTTTTTCTGGTTCTCACATCGTATACCCGTCTGGAAGATGTACTTTTCTTTTTGACCAGTGCAGGTTTTGCAGTATTTTACATATCCCTGTGCAGTGGATACCTGGTACTGATTCGTTTTCTGCCTGACGGCTCATCCTGGCTGCTGCTGCTTACAGCCATCACAGCCGGCTCCGATACCGGGGCCTACTATGCGGGCCGTGCCTTTGGTAAACGTAAACTCTGTCCTAATATCAGCCCCGGCAAGACCATAAACGGTGCCATTGGCGGTGTAGTTGCTGCAGTGCTCACGGCCGTGATCCTGGCCTGTTTTCTGCTGCCCGGGGTCAACAGCTTCAAGCTTGCGCTAGCAGCTGCAGTGTTGTCCGGGGTAGGTATTGGTGGTGACTTGACCGAGTCGATTATCAAGCGCGGTACTGGTGTCAAGGATTCCGGTACAATTCTGGGCGGCCATGGCGGCTTGCTTGACCGCATTGACAGCCTGCTCCTTACCGCACCGTTGCTGTACGCGCTTCTCTATTTCGGAATTCTTTAATGAAAACACTTTCTCTGCTCGGTTCCACCGGCTCCATAGGGAAAAATGTGCTGGCTGTGGTCCGCATGTTTCCGGACCGTTTCCGCATTGTCGGCCTGTCCGCAGGGAAGAATATCAGGGAACTTGCCGCACAGGTGTTGGAGTTTGAGCCTGAGTGCATCTCGGTTGCTGATGAATCATCAATTGGGCCACTGGCGGATATGCTGCCTGCCAAATACCGGCAGACTATTTTCTGGGGTAGCAATGGCAACCGTAAAGTGGCAACCGTTGACGCAGCTGAAATGGTGGTTTCTGCCGTGGTCGGCGCTGTAGGGCTCCTGCCTACCCTGGATGCCATTGCTGCAGGCAAGGATATTGGGCTTGCTAACAAGGAAACCCTGGTAATGGCCGGACGCCTTGTTATGCAGGCAGTGCAGGAGAGCGGGGTCGCCCTGCTGCCCATCGACTCTGAGCATTCCGCTATTTTCCAGGCCCTGGAGGCCGGCAGACGTAGAGATGTGGGCATGATTATTCTCACCGCATCCGGTGGACCTTTTCGTGCTATGGCACGTGAAGATCTGGCCTCAGTCACTCCTGCACAGGCACTTGATCATCCCAACTGGGATATGGGGCGCAAGATTTCCATTGATTCTGCAACCCTGATGAATAAGGGGTTGGAGGTTATAGAGGCTCGCTGGCTTTTTGATGTTGCTGCCGATCAGATCCGGGTGGTGGTCCATCCCCAGTCCATTGTTCATTCCCTGGTGGAGTTTATTGACGGTTCCGTGGTGGCCCAGCTGGGAATTCCGGATATGCGTATTCCCATTGCCTATGCCTTGTCCTATCCTGAACGGATTGAACTGGGCTTGTCCCGGCTCAGTCTGTCTGATTGCGGGAATCTGAGTTTTGAAAAACCTGATTATGAGCGATTCCCGGCCCTGCGTCTTGCCTTTGATGTTATGGAAGAGGGAGGCGTGAAACCAGCCGTGCTCAATGCAGCTAACGAGATCGCAGTGGCTGCATTTTTGAATGAGGAAATCAGCTTTACAGATATTACTTCCGTGGTCGCTGTTACCCTGAACCGTTTTAATAGTGGTGATGACCTGGATCTTGACACCATCCTTGCCGCAGATGCCCAGGCGCGTGAGTTTGCCGGTCAGGAGATAGAAAAGAGAGGCAGGGAAAAGGGAACAGGGAAGAGAAAAGAGTGAAAAGGAAGAAGGGGATTACGATATTTCCCTCTTTCCTGTCAGTTTTATAAAAAAATTTCCGATTAATTATGAATTCATTGATATCCTTTATAGTTGTCCTTGGTGTCCTGATCTTTGTCCATGAGCTGGGCCATTTTTTGTTTGCCAAGCTGTTTGGAGTACGGGTCTTGAAGTTTTCCGTGGGGTTCGGCAATAAAGTTGTCGGAAAAAAATGGGGTGATACCGAGTATCTGCTCTCAGCCTTTCCTTTGGGCGGATACGTGAAGATGTTTGGTGAACAGCCTGGAGATGAGATCTCCGAGCAAGAGAAAGGGGTCTCCTTTTCCCATAAAAAAGTCTGGCAGCGTTTCGGTATTGTCTTTGGCGGCCCCCTGTTTAACCTGCTCTTTGCCGTGTTTATTTTTCTGCTCATGTTCGTCTTTGCCGGACTGCCGGGGCCCGTGGATTCAAGCCTGATTGGCCAGGTGTCGCCCGGATCTGTGGCTGAAAAAGCAGGTCTTGAGGCAGGTGACGTAATACTGTCCATTGACGGGCAGGAGACACATTCCTGGATCCAGGTCTCTGAGCTGATAAGAGATTGTGGGGGAGAGCAGGTCCATCTGGTGATCGACCGGGATGGTTTGATACTGACCATCAAGGCTACCCCTGCCATGGAAAAGGTGAAAAACCTGTTCGGTGAGGAGGTGGGTGAGCGCTATATGCTGGGTATTACCCGTTCCGATGAGGTCGAATATGAGAAGGTGTCTCTGTTTGAGGCGGTCAAGGCCGCCTTTATCCAGACCTGGAACCTGATCTACCTGACGATCATGGGCATTGTGAAAATTTTTCAGCGTGTGGTACCCGCATCCGAGTTGGGCGGGCCGATTCGTATTGCCGAGATTGCCGGTCAGCAGTTAGAGGCGGGCTGGATGAATCTGCTCTATTTTATGGGACTGTTATCGGTTAACCTCGGGGTACTTAACCTGCTTCCCATTCCGGTTCTTGACGGTGGCCATCTCGTCTTCTTAAGTCTTGAAGCCATTCGCCGCAAGCCACTCAATGAGCAGACTATGATCGTGGGCCAAAAGATGGGTATTGCATTGCTTGGCTCGTTGATGCTCTTTGTCTTTTATAATGATATCGCAAGAATTGTACAGCGATGGCTGGGCGCTCTCTGATCCTGGCCATTGAAACCGCCACCGGCTGCGGCAGTGTGTCGCTGACCCGTGGTGGTGTGGAAGATGGTCGTCTGCTGGCCGAGGCTACGGTCCAGCCGGAGGTCACCCATTCCAGGCGTCTGTTGGGTTCTGTGGATTGGATAATGAAGGGAGCCGGAGTGGAGTGGGCAGATGTGGACGGGGTCGCTGTCAGCCTTGGTCCCGGATCCTTTACCGGTTTACGTATCGGTATGGCTGCTGCCAAAGGGATTGTTTTTACAACCAAAGTTCCATTCCTGGGTGTGCAGACGCTGGACGCAATTTCTCTGTCCTGTCCGATCATTGACCGGCCACTCTGGTGTCTGCTTGATGCCCGTAAACAAGAGGTTTACGCTGCTTGTTACCAGCCTGATAACAACGGCAGGCCGCAGCGTATCACCCCGGCTGAGGTGATACGACCGGATATACTGGCGGACAGAATTCAGGAACCGGTCATTCTCGCAGGTCCGGGAGTGGATGAATACTATGATCTCTTTGCCACAATTGAGAGCGTGCAACTGATTCCAGCAGTCTTAAGCAGCCCCAGAGCCGCCCGGGTTGGATTTCTGGCGGCAGAGCAGATGGCCGCAGGAGAAACCATGGATCCGGCCACGGCCGCTCCTCTCTATGTCCGCGCCTCGGAGGCGGAGATTAATTTACAAAAACAGGGAAGAGGGAAAAGGGAATAGGGAAAAGCTTGATGGAGAATGTTCCTTTTCCTCTTCCCTGCTGTTAACAAATGATTGAACGAAAGAAAACAAAACAGATTCATATTGGTGATATGGCAATCGGTGGTGATGCACTGATCTCTGTGCAGTCCATGTGCAATACTGATACCCGGGACGTGATAGCAACAGTTACTCAGATCAGAGGGCTTGAAGAGGCGGGTTGTGAACTGATCAGGGTGGCGGTTCCTGACATGGCGGCAGCCGAGGCGATTGGGTCCATCCGGCAGCAGATATCCATTCCTCTCATTGCAGATATCCATTTTGATTCCCGACTGGCAGTGGCTGCCGTGGAGCACGGGGCGCAGGCAATTCGGATTAATCCCGGTAATTTGGGCGGCCCTGATAAGCTGGCTCGGGTTGTGGATGCTGCCCGGATGCACAGGACACCCATCCGGGTGGGAGTCAATTCCGGATCCATTGAAAAAAAACTGCTGGAAAAATATGGTTATCCTACGCCGGAAAACACCCGTTCACTCATTGAAAGTGCACTGACCAATGTAGCGGCCCTGGAAAAACTGGGTTTCGAGGACATCAAGATTTCCATTAAGTCCTCGGACACCCTGACCACCATTGCCGGTTACCGTGAGCTGTCCCGTCGCACTGATTATCCCCTCCATATCGGAGTTACCGAGGCAGGCGGCCTGATTCCCGGTACGGTAAAGTCCAGCGTGGCGCTGGGCATTCTGCTCTTTGAGGGTATAGGGGATACTTTTCGTATCTCGCTGACTCGTGATCCGGTAGAAGAGATTCGGGTGGGTTTTGAACTGCTGCGCTGCCTGCGTATCCGCGAGCGGGGTCCGGAGATGATCTCCTGCCCCACCTGCGGTCGCACCCGTATTGACCTTTTTTCCATGGCTGAGGAGATAGAACGGGTTCTGCAGACCATGAAGTCCAATCTCAAGGTTGCTGTTATGGGGTGTGTGGTCAACGGACCCGGCGAGGCCAGGGAAGCGGATATCGGCATTGCCGGCGGTCACGGAGCAGGCATAATTTTCAAAAAAGGGGAGTTGTTTAAAAAGCTGCCCGAAGATGAGTTGCTGCCCGTGTTTCTGAAGGAGTTGCGGAAGATGGATGAGGAAGCCAGAAATCAGAAGCCAGATGACAGAAGCCAGAGCCAATAAATGTAAACTGTGAACTGAAAACCGGAACAGATAATTATGCGTTATTCACAGATGTTGCTCCCGACGACTAAAGAAAACCCGGCCGAGGCCGAGGTGGTCAGTCATCAGTTGCTGCTGCGGGGTGGGTTTATTCGAAAATTGACCTCAGGGCTGTACACCTATCTACCCATAGGACTGATGGCCATGCAGAAGGTTGAGAATATCGTCCGCCAGGAGATGAACCGGGCCGGAGCCCAGGAACTGCTCATGCCCATGGTGCAGCCGGCGGACCTCTGGCAGGAGTCGGGTCGCTGGCAGAAGTACGGGCCGGAACTGCTCCGGTTTAAAGACCGTCATGACCGGGATTACTGTCTCGGACCCACACATGAAGAGGTTATCACCGATATTGCCCGGCGTGAGTTGCATTCGTACCGGCAGTTGCCCATGAATCTGTACCAGATCCAGACCAAGTTCCGGGACGAAATCAGGCCCCGGTTCGGGTTGATGCGCGGCCGGGAGTTTGTAATGAAAGATGCCTACTCCTTTGATGCAAGTGACGCGGCGGCAGGTGAGAGTTACAGGAAGATGCATGAGGCTTACACCCGGATTTTTAAACGATGTGGTCTTGAATTTCGACCGGTGGAAGCTGATTCCGGTACCATTGGCGGTTCTTTTTCCCATGAGTTCATGGTCCTTGCCGACACGGGCGAAGATACCCTGGTGATTTGCAGGGAATGCGACTATGCAGCCAATGTGGAAAAGGCAAAAATTGTTCTTTCGGAGAAAGTAACGACTGACGGGAACTTGGAGGAATGCAGCAAGGTCGAAACTCCGGGCATGAAAAAAGTTGAGCGGGTGGCTGATTTCCTCGGAGTTACTCCCAAAGAGGTGATCAAGACCATGATCTACCTGGCTGACGGCGAGCCGGTGGCCGTACTGGTACGCGGAGACCGTGAGGTCCAGTCGGTGAAACTCAAGAACCTGCTGGACGTAACTGAAGTTGAATTGGCTGACGATGATACGGTCTGGAAGCTGACCAAACTGCCGGTGGGCTATATCGGGCCCGTTGACATTCCAATCAAACTGGTTGCCGACCAGGAGGTGATGCAGATGGTCAACGCGGTTGCCGGAGCCGGTGAAAAAGGACATCACCTGACCGGTGTCAACCCGGGCCGGGATTTTACTCCGGTCATGACCGGCGATCTTCGCCAGATTACAGCGGAGGATTCCTGTCCGTTCTGCAACGGCTCTCTGGAACTCACCGAGGGTATTGAAGTCGGCCATATTTTTAAACTTGGCACCAACTATTCTGAGGCCATGGACGCAACCTTCCAGGATAAGGAAGGCAGTCAACAACCGTTGGTTATGGGCTGTTACGGCATTGGTGTCAGTCGGGTAGTGGCTGCCGCCATTGAGCAGAACCATGATCAAAACGGCATTATTTTTCCTCTGCCCCTGGCACCGTTTCAGGTTATTGTCCTCAACCTGGGGTTAAAAAATGAAAAGACCACGGCTGCTGCGGAAAAATTGTACCTGGATATGCAGGCAACAGGTTTGGATGTGCTTTACGATGACCGGGACGAACGGCCGGGATCCAAGTTCAAGGATGCTGATCTGCTCGGAATTCCTTACCGGGTCACCGTGGGCAAAACCTGGGAAAAAGAGGGTAAGGTTGAGCTGCGACTGCGTAGAAATGGTGAAACTTCAATCATTGATTATGACCGGGCTGCCGGCATAATTGCCGACATGGTCCAGGCAGAACTGAAGTCCACCGAGGATATTGCATAGTAAAGAATATGTCTGATTTTAACGGCCTGCTGTCCATAACCAGAGGCTACCTGCACGGAGTTGATCTGGCATCGCTTGAAAGGGCGTATGCTTTTGTCTGTGAGCGGCATAAAGATCATCTCCACTCCTCGGGTGAGCCTTACATCAAGCATTTGCTGGATGTTGCCACCACCCTTGCTTCCATGAAGCTTGATCTGGATACTGTTGTCTCCGGTTTACTTCATGGTGTGCTGAAGGAGGAGGTGGCAACGGTAAATGAGCTGGAAGATCAGTTTGGTCATGATGTCGCCAGTATCGTGGATGGCACCACCAAGATTACCAATGTCCGTTACGACTCCAAGCTGGCCCATCAGGCAGAAAATATTCGTAAGTTGTTTCTGGCCATGGCAGTGGATATCCGGGTACTGCTGGTCAAACTTGCCGACCGGCTGCAGGATATGGTCACCCTGCACACTTCAGATGAACAGCGGCGGCGGCAGCTTGCCCGGGAGACCATGGACCTGTATGCACCGCTGGCCAGCCGTCTTGGTATTGACTGGTTGAAGCAGGAGCTTGAGGATCTTTCTTTTCAGTATCTTTTTCCGGTTGAATATGCGGATCTGACCAGGAAACTGGAAAATACCCTGGCTGAGCAAGAGGCGTATGTTGAGGAGTTCATTGAGATTCTCCGTGAAAAACTGAAGGAAAATAATGTTGAGCCAATCCGAATTTTCGGTCGGCCCAAACATCTCTATTCCATTTACAAGAAACTTGTGGCCCAGAACATTCCTCTTGAGCGGGTGTATGACAAGGTGGCTTTTCGCATCATCGTAAACACAGTGAAAGAGTGTTACGAGGTGCTGGGAACGGTACATGCCGACTGGAACCCGGTACCAGGCCGAATCAAGGATTTTATCTCCGCGCCCAAAGCCAACAACTACCAGTCATTGCACACCACAGTATCGGGTCCTCATGGCCATTTTATCGAGATCCAGATTCGGACTGATGAGATGGACCGGGTTGCTCAGGAAGGTGTTGCCGCACACTGGGCCTACAAGGAAGGGCAGAAAATATCCGGCAATGATGTCCGACTGTTCCGGGAGTTGAAAAAGCTGGTCCAGAGTCTGCAGGACGTTGAAGATCCCAGCGAGTTTTTGGATACGGTCCGGGGTGAGCTCTTTAATCCCGATGTTTATGCCCTGACTCCGACCGGCGAGGTTCGGGAACTGCCCCGTGGCTCAACACCCATTGATTTTGCTTATGCCATCCATACGGCAGTAGGAGACAGTTGTACCGGAGCCAAGGTTAATGGCCAGTTGGTACAGCTCAAGCATGAGGTTCAGAACGGCGATATTGTTGAAATCATCACCTCCAAGAATCAGCATCCCAAGCGTGCCTGGCTGCAACTGGTCAAGACCAGTCGCGCCCGGGCAAGAATCAGGCATTGGCTGCGGCGTGAGGAAAAGGAAAAGTCTCTTAAACTGGGCCGCGAGATCTGTGAGCGGGAGCTTAAAAGGTTTGATGTTAATCTGAAAAAGCTGATCAAGAGCGGCCATATCCGGAAGTTGCTCAAAGATCTGCGTTGTAATTCACTCGATGATATGCTGTCCAAGGTCGGCTCGGGAGCGATTACCGTACACCATCTTGAGCGGGCCCTGCTGCCGGAAGAGTTTCGCCGGGAAGATGAAGAGCGGCGACAGGCAGAGCTATTGGAAAAAACAGCCAGTGCTGAGCAGAACAGGGCTGTCTCGTCAGGCAGGGATGCCATAGAAATTGATGGCGTGGATGACATGCTGGTTAAGGTCAGCCAGTGCTGCAAACCCGTACCCGGTGATGAGATTATCGGTTTTATTACCACGGGCAGCGGCATTTCTATCCACAAAATTGATTGCCCTAACCTGCGCAGCACAGACCCGCAGCGCTGGATTGAGGTAAGCTGGTCCGGGTCGGTCCAGAGTCGACACCGGACAGAACTTTTCCTCCGGGCAGAAAACAAGAAAAATCTGCTTACCGAGATAAGTACGATTATCTCGAGTGATGATGTTGATATTGTTGAATTTAATTCAAGGACGACGCCGGATAATATTGCCGAATTCAACGTCGTGTTAGAGGTCACGGACCTGCAGCATCTGCATGTGTTGCAGCAGCATCTGCAGCAGATGCCGGAGATGATTGAGGTGCGCAGGCGTTAATCAGATGGTTGTGAAGTACTGCGAGATCTGTGGTAACGAGATAGAGGCCGATATCAAACAGTGTCCGTTCTGCGGTGCTGCCACAGAAGTATCTCTCCCCCGGCGCGGTCCCCGGCACAGGGTTGTTAATCTGGAACGGGGTATGCCTCTTGCCGATCAGGCTATGGCCCGTCTTGCCCGGGAGCTTGAGCAGGCCGGCTCTGACGGGTGTCAGGTCCTGACGCTGATCCATGGATACGGTTCCAGTGGCCGGGGCGGGATAATCAGGCAGGAGGTTCGTGTTCAGTTGCAGTACCTGAAAGACAGGGGTGTTATCAACGATCTGTTGCCGGGTGAGGATTTCAGTAGTCGCTCCGGCAGTGGACGCCAGCTCTTGCGTCGTTTCCCTTTCCTCCGCCGGCACGGCGATCTGAATCGGGCCAATCCCGGCATTACCCTGGTGGTTATCTAATAGAAGTCAGAAAAACTATGCTAATGGGAATTTTTACCTAAAATGATTGTTTTTTCTTGTTGGAATAGGATAGTATAAATAATTATCTATTTTTTTATTAAAGCTTTTAAGGAGAATGTATGAAGTACGCGGTATATGTAATATTTGGGATTATGCTTGTTGCCGGTCCGGCAGCAGCTGCTGATCAGGCAACCGAGCTGAAGAGCGAAACCGATAAACTCAGCTACGCGTTGGGGCTTGACTTGGGGGCATATTTTAAAAGTCTGGGTGAGGATTTTGACCTTTCTGTGATTCAGAGAGGTATTGATGATTCCTATAATGGCAAAAATGTTCTGATGACGACTGAAGAGGCAGCCCAGGTTCAGCAGCAGTTTGCAGCCCGGCAACAGGAAAAACAGGTAAAGCAGGTCATGGAAATGACAGCGGCTAATCAAGAGGCTGCAAAAAAGTTTCTGGATGAGAATAAGGGAAAGGAAGGGGTTAAAACTACCGCCTCCGGCCTGCAGTACAAGATCGTAAAAGAGGGAAAAGAGGGGGATAAGCCTTCGACCATTGATACGGTTAAGGTGCATTACAAGGGGACTCTGCTTGACGGCACCGAGTTCGACAGCTCCTATAAGCGGAATCAGCCTGCGGAATTCCAGGTTGATCAGGTCATCCCTGGTTGGACCGAGGCAATGCAGCTGATGAACGTGGGCAGCACGTATGAGCTGTATCTGCCGCCTGAGTTAGCCTACGGTGATCGTGGTGCACCTCCTGTGATTGAGCCCGGTTCCATGCTGATATTTGAAGTGGAGCTGCTTGGCGTTACCAAGGGTGAGGAAGAAAAGAAGGATAAGGAGTAATTGTTATCCTATGCCGGGATTTTCTGAGGGAGGTCCCGGTTTTCCGGAGATAAACCATGGGCAAGAACAAGAAGAAAGACAAAAAGATCAAAAAACCGAAACCAAAATGCTGCGGCAAGTTCAGAAAAAAGAATAAGCATTGCAGCCGGTGCCCTGTATTATTCAGGGAACAATGTAAACTCGAAACAGAGAGGTCTGAAATGGGCAAGAAAAAAGAAGACAAGAAAAAGGCCAAAAAGAAGGCAGAAAAGGCTTTGAGCAAGAAGAAGGTTGATAAGAAAAAAGAAAAGAAGAAGAGCAAAAAGAAGGACAAGAACAAAAAAGGGAAAAAGAAAAAATAAGTAATCGGGCCGGGTCCTTTGGGATCCGGCCCTTTTGTTTTGAATGCAGTCAGTCCTTTCGACTATGATCCTGTATCGGCAAGTTGATCGAACTGAATATTGTATGACCGGACCCTTAAGGTGCCACGATGTTTCCTTGACTCCCACCTAACTATTCATATATAATAATATAAATTTAGAATCAGGAGTTAGATTCAAGTAAGAGACAAAGTATGTTTTTTATACTGTTTCAGGGCCACAATAACTCTAATTTGAAATATTCAGCATTGAGAGGGCTTCATGAAAAGAATCATCACTGGAATAATTCTCTATTTTCTTTTGCCGGCGTCGTTTGCTGTAGCCCTGGATAAAGTCAATGTCGTTCCAATAAATTATTTGCTGTTGGGTTCTCCTAGTCAGGACTGTAACGGAGACTGGGGTGGTACTGCTTATGTGGATAACTGCGGTACCTGCGTAGGTGGCAATACCGGAGAGACTCCTTGCCCCCGAGATTGTAATGGAGTCTGGG
>JAYEKB010000161.1:0-3634 GCA_034660835.1 Thermodesulfobacteriota bacterium | reverse complement strand
CGTTCAAATGCCCCCGCTGGTCCAGTCTGCGAATCTGCCGTTCATCACTGTTCATCAAATCAAGGGCTGTATAGACTCCCTGCTGATTGAGCTTCTTGGTAGATCGCCTGCCGATTGTCAGGGACCATATGAAAATACTTTAAATCCGGCCAGTTGAAAATGCTGTTTTCTTCTTTTGTTTTCTTCTAAAAAAATACAATAAAAACTTTTCTTCCTTCTTCTTTTCTTTGTTCATTTTCTTCTGATTTTTCTCCGCACTGTGTGTGTTTTACTGGTCTTTTTCTGCTCTGGAGAAAGATAATCCGTGCACAAACGAACACGCAAAAGAAAATGTCCTCATTGCAACGAGTTGTACCTTCCCGACTACCGTAACATTCATAAGCAGAAGTACTGCTCCAAGCCAAAGTGTCGAAAGGCATCCAAGGCTGCGGCTCAGGCTCGCTGGTTGGCAAAAGAGGAAAACCGGGACTACTTCACCGGCCCGGAAAATGTCAAGCGGGTGCAGCAGTGGCGGGAACGTAATCCCGGCTATCATCAACGTAAGGCTGCCACAAAGAAATCAGCGTTACAAGATCACTCAAACGCAGAAGAGCCGATACAACAGGAAGATACGAGACGGTTACCGTTGGGGCCGTTACAAGATCACTGCAACGTGCAACTCTCTGTTCTTGTGGGGTTAATCAGTAAGTTTACTGGTAGTACGTTACAAGATGACATAGCCAGCACCACCCGTCATCTGCAACAATTAGGGGACGATATTCTCAATCCATCTAACCCGTTACAAGGAGGTTACCATGCAGAAACAAACAGTGATTTTCCCCGACCGTCTCCGCCGGATCCCAAAACAGTTCAGCTGGGTGGACGGCCGCCTGGTCCGGGACCAGCATCTTGACCGGTGCAGTCACCCGGCAGCAGCCCTGTACCTGTTTCTCATCACGGTGGCTGATGCCCAGGGTCTGAGCTATTATTCGGATCGCACTATAGAACAGCGATTGCGTATGGATGCGGCGACACTGGCCCAAATCCGACTGGAACTCATCGAACACTGCCTGATCGCCTACCGGAAACCGCTTTACCAGGTACTTGACCTGGCAGAGCCGGTGCAGATTACAACCATACCCCGTAACAGGCCCGAGGACATGCCCAAGTCGTTCGGAGAGATCATGCGTCACGTCATGGAGGGGGCAGGAAACCATGATTGATTACGACACGTTTTGCAATATCAAACAACTCAACGAGCAGGAAGGGCTGAAGGTCTCACAGATCAGCGACAAACTCAACCTTGACCCGCGCACTGTAACCCACTGGCTGGACTGCGAACGTTTCCAGCCCAGGAAAAACAACGGCCGATCATCCATTCTTGATCCGTTTAAAGCCGAGATCAAACGGTTGATCGAAAAACATCCCTATACCGCCACTCAGGTATTTCAGTTCCTTCAGGAGCTGGGCTATACGGGCGGCTATAACACTGTGAAACGGTATGTCCGGGTGATTCGTCCGAAACGATCACCCGCCTTTCTCAAGCTCTCCTTTGCGCCGGGCGAATGTGCCCAGGTGGACTGGGGCTCCTGTGGCAGCGTCCCGGTCGGCAACACCCGTCGTCGGCTCAGTTTCTTTGCCATGGTGCTCTGCTACAGCCGCATGCTCTATGTCGAGTTCACTGTTTCCCAGACCATGGAACATTGGCTGGCATGCCATGAACACGCCTTTGATTTTTTCGGCGGAGTCCCTTCCCGCATCATGGTGGACAACCTGAAGAGCGCGGTCCTCCGCCGTATTGTCGGGCAGGCTCCGGTATTCAACACTACCTATCTTGATTTTGCCCGTCACTGGGGCTTTGACATCTCAGCCTGCAATGTCCGCAAGGGCAATGAAAAGGGTATTGTGGAGCGTGGAGTCGGGTATGTTAAAAAGAACTTCCTCAGCGGCCTTGAGATCAAGGATTTTCACCATTTGCAACCGGCCTGTCGCCAGTGGATGGATACCATCTGCAATGTCCGTGTTCATGGTGAAACCAAAAAACAGCCGCAGGAACTTTTTGCCGGGGAAAAGCCGTCACTGCAGTCCCTGCCTGCCCATGGCTATGATATCGGCGTGGTCAAACAGGTTCGGGCCAGCTCACAGTTTCGGGTTAGTGTCGATTCCAACCGTTACTCGGTTCCGGCGCAATATGCCGGAGCCGCGCTGACCATGAAGCTCTATCCTGACCGGGTCTGTTTCTATCATCAGGAACAACTGATTGCCCGCCACGTTCGTTGTTATGACCGCCACCAGGATTTTGAGAATCCCGAACACCCGAAACCGTTGCTTGCTCAGCGAAGAAAGGCAAAGAACCAGCAGGTGATCAAGCGGTTCATGATGTTATCACCGCTGGCTGTTGACTACTATCAGGCCCTGGAGAATAAGCGGATGAATCCCCTGATCCATGTGCGCAAAATTGTCGCCTTGAGCGAAATCCACGGAATCGAGCCTGTGCGCCGGGCCATGGAGGATGCCTTTTCCTTTCAGGCGTTCTCCTCGGAGTATATTGCCAATATCCTGGAACAACGGAAAAATGTACCTGTACAGCCGGCTGCCCTGCAGCTAACCAGGAGAGAGGATCTGCTTGATCTTGAGGTCCAGGCCCCGGACATGACTATCTACCAACGGAATATATCATGAAAACAGCGAAACCAGTACAACAGAGTACGCAGAACGACCTGCAGGAGTTGCTGCGCTACCTGAAACTTCCCTTTATGGCTGAGCATTACAGCCAGACAGCCTCTATGGCCGCAAACAGGCAGTGGTCCCATATGGACTTTTTGACGAATCTTATCGAACAGGAGGCAGAGGCAAAAAAAGACCGGGCTGTGCAGCGGCGAATCAAACAGGCTCGTTTCCCTGTCATCAAGACCCTGGATCAGTTTCAGTGGAACTGGCCCGACACCATCAACCGCCTTCAGGTGGAGCACCTCTTTCACCTGGAGTTTATCGAGCAAAAAGGAAATGTGATCTTTCTGGGCGGAGTCGGGCTTGGAAAAACTCACTTGAGTACAGCCCTGGCCTACCAGGCCTGTCTGAATGGTCTCTCCGTGCTCTTTACAACAGCCATTGATGTGATCAATGCGTTAACTGCAGCTCAGACTGCTGAAAGGTTCCCACTGGAACTGAAAAAATACCTCAAGCCAAACCTGCTGGTTCTCGATGAATTGGGCTATCTCCCCATTGACAAACTTGGAGCCGATCTGCTCTTCCAGGTCATCAGTCACCGCTATGAACAGGGGGCGATGATTATCACAACCAACCGGGCTTTCAAGGACTGGCCGGAGATCTTCAACAACGATGCTACCCTGACTTCAGCTTTGCTGGACAGGACGCTCCATCATGCTGAAACCGTAGTTATTGAAGGAAAAAGTTTCAGGATGAAAGACATTATTGAGCGTTAACAAACATTCGACCGGAAGGGGAAGAACGGCATCTCCGGTCGAATCCAATACTTTTAGCGAATGCATTTTCAAATGGCCATTTTTAGTACATTTTCATGTGGCCGCTAACAAATAGTGGACAAACAGGGAGCCCTGTACGTTTACAAGGAAAAAACGAAAAAGAAAAATCAGCTGTCAAGTTTGTCGAGCAGGCGCAGTCCCTCCCGGGC
>JAYEKB010000160.1:0-14545 GCA_034660835.1 Thermodesulfobacteriota bacterium | reverse complement strand
TGTACGATTTTCAATTACAAAATCCTCAACGTAGCTATGCTACGCCTCCGGTTTTGTGCAATCAAATCGTACAAATCTAACCCAAATCAGAGCGCCTAAATGCAACACTTATTTCTTAACAGGCCCTAAGGCAGGGCTTCGACAAATTTTACCTTATTTGAGTAAATTCTCGTAGCAGTTCACCAAGGGGCACCCAGAGTGGTGTCATCTCCAGCCTGCTTATGCACATCCGGGGCACTCTTGAACAGTTACAGACCGGTGCTATAGCCATCTTTTTGCATCCACCTGAAGTTCAAAAGATGTGATAAAAGATTTGTCTTAATTTTATAGGGTTGCTCCTTCGTGTCCTTCTTGCACTTCGTGGTTTGTTATAATTGAGCAGATACTTTGACGTTCCTCCGGGTAATATGGAGAGAGCTGTAAAGAAAAGGGCGACAGAAATCATTAGGATTAAGTTATAAAAAAATACCATTTTTCAACAGGAAACAGTTGTTTTTCACAACTATCTTTGGTAATAAACGTTTTTTATACCGTTGCCCAAAGGGGGTAATGGCACCATAAATTCTACTATATTGACGATCGGCAGGGGCCGGTTAACAGAGGAACAACAAACCCATGACTGACAATGGAACTCAGCCCGCAGCAGCGGCAGAAGAAAATGGTATGGAAGAGATGAGCTTTGCTGAACTCTTTGAGCAGGAAGACAACAACACGGTAATCAATGTTGGAGAAGTTGCGATCGGAACCGTAGTTGACAGAAACGACGATGCGCTCCTTATCGATGTCGGAGACAAAGCGGAGAGTTATATCGCCATTGGCGAATTCCGCAATGAAGAACAGGAAGGTCCAATCGAGATAGGCGACCAGTTTGAAGTCTTCATAGAAAAGAGAAAAGAGGAAGGCGGGCTTCTGCTTTCCCGCGAAAAGGCCATTGCCATTAAGGTATGGGAAAAGATAGCCAAGATCCAGGAAGAGGACGGCACCATTGAAGGTCGTCTTGATAACCGGGTCAAGGGCGGCATGTCGGTTGATATCGGAGTGCCGGCCTTCCTGCCCTATTCACAGATTGACCTGCGTCCGGTCAAGGATCTGGATGCACTCATCGGCCAGACTTTTGATTTTAAAATCCTTAAGTTCAACCGCAAACGTAATAATGTGGTTATCTCCCGCCGGGTGATCCTGGAGGAGAAACGTGCCGAACTGCGTGAACAGATGCGTTCCACTCTGGAAGAGGGGCAGACCATCAGAGGCGCCATCACCAATATTACAGATTATGGCCTGTTTATTGACCTGGGCGGCATGGACGGACTCTGTCATATTACCGACCTGTCCTGGGGCAGGGTATCACACCCTTCCAAGCTGTACGCCGTGGGCGAGGAAATCGAGGTTAAGATCTTAAAATACGATAAGGATTCCGACCGGGTATCACTTGGCGTCAAACAGCTCAAGTCCGATCCTTGGGAGCTGGTTCCGGAGCAGTACGCTCAGGGTTCCAGGGTTACCGGAAAGGTTGTGTCCATCACCGATTACGGTGTCTTTGTAGAGCTTGAGGAAGGTGTTGAAGGCCTGGTTCATATCTCTGAAATGAGCTGGTCCAAAAAACCGCGTCACCCGTCCAAGATAGTAGCTGTAAGTGATGAGATCGAGGTCCAGGTTCTCAAGGTCGAGGCTGAGACCAAACGTATTTCACTGGGCATGAAGCAGCTGCTGCCGAACCCATGGGATCTGGTTGAAGAAAGCTATCCTGTTGGTGCGGTTATTGAAGGCAAGATCAAAAACATCACCGACTTCGGTATCTTCATCGGCATCGAGGAAGGAATTGACGGCCTTATCCATGTATCCGACCTTTCCTGGACCGAGCGGATTAAGCATCCTTCCGAGAAGTATGCCAAGGGCGAAGATATCCAGGCCGTTGTTCTCAAGATTGACAAGGAAAACGAGCGGTTCTCCCTGGGCGTTAAGCAGCTGGAGCCGGATCCATGGCAGGCTGCTGCCAACAACTACCCCACCGGAACCATGATTGAGGGCACCATCACCAACGTGACCGATTTCGGGGTTTTTGTTCAGCTGGAAGAGGGAATCGAGGGACTGGTTCATGTTTCCGAGATCAGCAGTGAAAAGGTCAAAACCCCGGTTGGCATGTTCAACGTGGGTGATACCATGAAAGCCATGGTCATTAACGTGTCTGCCGAAGATCGCAAGATTGGACTGTCCCTTAAGGCCCTGGAAGATGGCGGTGATAAAGGGGCTACACCTGAAGAATATGCCAAGAAGGTGCAGAAGGCCGGACCTTCCACCTTTGGCGATCTGCTCAAGGCCGCTGCCGGCCCTGAGGAGGAAGAGGGCGACAAGTAGTCTCCTGTTTCTATTGTGATAAACGAAAAAGGGTATTTTCCCTATGCTGTTGTTCAGCCGCAGGATGGCACCTTTTTTTCATATTTTCAGCAAGATCGGCCACTGATGCGGCCGGCTTTATACAAATAAAAGGATTCAATCATGCTCAAGCGTGAACTGATAAATGGAGTTTCCGAGCGACTGGGCGACTACTATAAACAGGATGTGGCCCAGGCCGTTGACATCATTTTAGAAGAGATATCCCAGGCCTTGACAGAGGATCGGCGGGTGGAGATTCGTGGCTTCGGCAGTTTTTCTGTACGTACTCGCAAGCCGCGTACCACCAAGAACCCGAAAACCGGTAAAATGATGGATATCCCTGCCAGAAAGACCCTGCATTTTACGATGAGTAAATCGCTTAAGGAAGTTCTCATCGAAGACAAGTAAGAAGAACGGCTACGTACTGTTTGGGCCGGTTAACCAGTTGTACGGCAACGGTTAACCGGCTTTTTTTTATTGTAGTGGTTCCGTGTTAACCCGCATATTTCACAAGTCGAGGCGGCTGCAGATGCGCTGAGCACCTGAGTAAGCAGGTAAGCGAAGACTCCGATAGTTGCCTATGCTTACTCAGGTAGCGACAAAGCAGGTGCGGCTGCATCGGCTTGCCTTCGGTGAACACTTTGACAAATTTCAACAAGAAACAAGATTAGAATTATTTAAACAATTTCACATGTTACGTTGTATTAATCAAAGTGTTCATGAAATATGCGGGTTAACTCGTTTTGACAATGCCTGGAAATGCAAAGGAGAAGGTCAGACAAATGGTGAAATACCGCCCTTGCCCTCACGCAGGATTTCAGGAGGGTCCGATATCAGGGAGATAACGGTTGAGGGATCTGGATATACTTCACCGCCGTCGATGATCAGGTCCACCTGCTTGCCGAACAGTTCATTGACATCCAGACCGTCAATAACCGGTTCATGATGCTCTTCCCGCACCGCACTGGTAGTAAGGATCGGATTGCCCAGCTCCTCGATAATGGCCAGGCAGATAGGATGATCCGGTACCCGGATTCCCACGGTTTTCTGTTTGGTAAGCATGATTTTTGGAACGAGCTTGGAGCCGGACAGGACCAGGGTATAGGGTCCGGGCAGGTTTTTGCGCATCAACCGGTAGGCGGTATTGCCCACATGACCGTATTTGCTGATATTTTTCAGTGAAGAGCACATAAAGGAAAAAGGCTTGGACTTGGGCCGCTTCTTTAGCTGATATACCCGTTTGACCGCCTTCTGGTTAAAGATATCACAGCCCACACCGTACATGGTGTCCGTGGGATAACAGATGACCCCGCCTTTTTTCAAGGTGTCAACAACTTGGCTGATGAGCCGGGGCTGCGGATTATAAGGGTTTATTTCGATGATCCTTGCCATATTCCATCCTGTAAGGTGGCCTGTTGAATTGCCCGGTCACTAAAGCAGGAACAGGCTGGAAAATCCATAAAAAAAGATCTTACAAGCCCTGGTCGTGTAAAAGTATAAAGAAAACGTAACTATTCAGGTGGGTGCTGGAAATTTGCACAACCGCCGACTGTAACTGCTCAGATGTGCTCCAGATTCGTTCATTTAGAGATTCGAAGCGTACTTGTGCTACTCGAGAAGCTCTAAATGGACGAAGGTGGGGTGCAGCTGAACAGTTACAAGAAAACCATCTTTTTCCCGAGCCTGTGTTTTCTTTTAGGCGATAACATGCTACACTGTCCTGTAATAATCATTACCAAAAAAAACGTAAGGAGGGATAAATGTTCGATCAGAACATACCCCCGGCATATACCTTTGATGACGTCCTTCTTGTCCCGTCGGCTTCGGAAATTCTCCCCTCAGAGGTTTCGCTGGAAACTATGCTGACCGATACGGTCAAACTCAGCGCACCTCTGGTCTCAGCGGCAATGGATTCGGTAACCGGACACCGTACGGCCATCAGTATGGCCAGGGAAGGCGGTATCGGTATGATTCATAAAAACATGTCCATTGATGACCAGGCCAGGGAAGTAGAACGGGTGAAGAAGTCTGAATCCGGCATGATCATCGACCCGGTCACGGTTACTGAAAACCAGAGTGTTGCCGAGGTGCAGTCCATCATGCGCCACTACAAGATCTCCGGTTTGCCGGTACTCAGGGGTGACAGGCTGGTGGGAATCGTCACCAACCGAGATCTGCGTTTTGTCTCCGATGATAACCTGCGGGTAAGCGACGTGATGACCAGCAGCAACCTGGTAACGGTTCCGGAAGGCATTGACCTTGAGCACTGCAAGGCCCTGCTTCACGAGCACCGGATCGAAAAACTGCTGGTGGTGGACCCCCAGGGCAACCTCAAGGGGCTGATTACCATCAAAGATATCGAGAAGATCAAAAAATATCCCCTGGCGGCAAAAGATGAGATAGGCAGATTACTGGCCGGAGCCGCTATCGGTGTAAGTCCGGACATGATGGCACGAACCGAGGCATTAATTGCAGCGGGTGTGGATGTCATTGTCCTGGATTCGGCCCATGGCCATTCCGCCGGTATCCTGCAGGCGGTTCGTGACGTGAAAGCGGCTTGGCCGGAGCTACCGGTCATTGCCGGTAATGTTGCCACCGGCGAGGGGACTGCCGCCCTGATTGAGGCCGGTGCCAATGCGGTTAAGGTCGGCGTGGGGCCGGGTTCCATCTGTACCACCCGCATCGTGGCCGGTGTGGGTGTGCCCCAGCTGACCGCACTTCTGGACTGCACGGAGGTGGGCCGCAAAAAAGGTATTCCCGTCATTGCCGACGGCGGCATCAAGTTTTCCGGTGATATCTGCAAGGCTATTGGTATCGGTGCTCACACCGTGATGATCGGTTCGCTGTTTGCAGGTACCGATGAGACTCCGGGCGAAACCTTTCTTTACCAGGGCCGCAAGTATAAAGGGTACCGGGGCATGGGCTCACTGGGCGCCATGGAAAAAGGCTCCAGCGACCGCTATTTTCAGAAAAATGAGTGCGAGCCGTCCAAGCTGGTTCCGGAAGGCATTGAAGGCAAGGTTCCCTATCGCGGCTCTATCTCCGAGGTGATTTACCAGCTGCTCGGCGGCCTGCGCTCCGGCATGGGATATACAGGTGCTGCCAGTATCGAAGAGCTGCACAAGCGGGCAAAATTTGTTCGCATCTCCCCGGCCGGCCTGCGTGAGTCCCATGTCCATGATGTCATCATCACCCGTGAGGCACCAAACTACCGGACAGAAAGCCTGTAGAGCAGGGATTAGGGACAAGGGAAGAGGGATCAGCAACAGCCTTATCCCTGTTCCCCCTAACCCGGATAAACCGGAAAATACGAAATGAGAAGCACGAAATTCGAAACAATATCGAATGACATAATTTATAATGACCAAAACAACCCCAATAATACTGTTTCAGGGCTGCAATAGTTTCTGTCATTTGAACATTTGATTTTAGAATTTATTTCGGATTTCGATATTCGAATTTCGTATTTATTTCTTGTTTTTTATGACAGAAGTTGAACAGTAAACCCCTAACCCCTATTCCAGTCATGTCCGTACACAACGATAATATCATCATCCTTGATTTCGGTTCCCAGACTACCCAGCTTATTGCGCGCCGTATTCGTGAGCAGAAGGTGTACTCTGAAATCCATCCCTATACCCTCTCTTTGGACAAACTGAAGGGTATGGCCCCCTCAGGCATTATCCTGGCCGGTGGTCCGGCGTCAGTCTATGATGACGATGCTCCGATTTCGGATCCGGGAATTTTTGAACTCGGTGTACCGGTACTCGGTATCTGCTACGGAGCCCAGCTCATGATGCAGCAGATGGGCGGTCGGGTGGAGCAGGCCAAAAAGCGGGAGTTCGGAAAGGCTGAACTCAACATAACCTATACTGCCGGTCTGTTTGCCGGTATGGAAACCGCACCCAGCCATCATCAGGTCTGGATGAGTCATGGTGACCGCATTGAAGAGGTTGCGCCCGGATTTGCCGTCACCGCAGACAGCAACCACTCCCCTTATGCAGCCCTGCGCCATGAGGATAAACCCTTTGTTGCGGTTCAGTTCCATCCCGAGGTGGCTCATACCCTGATCGGCACCGACGTGCTGCGCAACTTCATCTTTGGTCTCTGTAACTGTGAGCCCACCTGGACCATGCATTCCTTTATCGAGTCAACGGTTGCAGATATCAAGGCAAAGGCTGGCAGCGACAAAGTGATTTGCGCCCTGTCCGGAGGTGTTGACTCCTCGGTGGTGGCTGCTATGGTACACCGGGCCATCGGCGACCAGTTGACCTGTATTTATGTCAACAACGGATTGATGCGAACCGGTGAGAGTGAAAGCGTGCTTCGTTTTTTTCGTGAGAAAACAGACCTGCAGGTTATTGATGTTCAGGCTGAATCATATTTTCTTGACCAGCTGGCCGAGATCGCTGATCCGGAAGAAAAACGCAAACGAATCGGCTACGGCTTTATTAAGATTTTTGAGGAAGAGGCAGGCAAACTGGGCGACGTAAAATATCTGGCCCAGGGCACCCTCTATCCCGACGTAATCGAGTCGGTGGTCTTTCGGGGGAAGGCACCAATCAAGTCACACCATAATGTGGGTGGGCTGCCTGAGCGCATGAAGCTTGAGCTGATTGAACCGCTGCGTGAGCTGTTCAAGGACGAGGTCCGTGAACTGGGCCTGGAGTTAGGGTTACCTGAAGAGGCTATTTATCGCCAGCCCTTCCCGGGCCCTGGTCTAGGGATCCGGATCATGGGCGATGTCAGCGAAGAGCGGCTGCATATTTTGCGTCAGGCCGATGTGATTGTACTGGACGAGATGAAGCATTCGGGCTGGTACCGCAAGGTCTGGCAGTCCTTTGCCGTGCTGCTGCCCATTCAGACCGTCGGGGTGATGGGTGATGTCCGCACCTATGAGAACGTGATCGCCATCCGCTCCGTTGACAGCCGTGATGCCATGACAGCAGACTGGTCGCAGCTCCCCTATGACCTGCTGGGCCGAATTTCCACCCGCATTATCAACGAGGTCCGCGGGGTGAACCGGGTTGTGTACGATATCTCCTCCAAACCACCTTCCACCATTGAGTGGGAATAAAGATGAGGGATAAGGGACGAGGGATTAGGGATAAGCAAAAACAACATCAGCGTTGTCGGTTTTTTCCCTTTTCCCTTGCCCCTTGTCCCTAACCCCTATGCTAAAAACTGGAATATACGTCGACGCCGAGAACATTAAGATGAGTGGCGGCTATGGCATGCGCTACGATGTGCTGGTAGATCTTGCCAACAGTGGCAGCTCGGTCATGCTGCGTGCCAACTCTTACCTGGCCGAGGACCGGGAGCGGACTCGCAAGGACCCGGACTACCGCCAGAAAGTTTACTTTTACCACAACATCCTCAGGCAGTGCGGCTTCAAGATCATCAAGAAATACGTACGCCGCTACCATGACGAAGACGGCAACGTCACCACCAAGGCAAATGCGGACATGGATCTGGCCATTGATGCCCTGCTCCAGGCCCGTAACCTTGACCGGATCATCCTGCTTACCGGTGACGGTGATTTCATCCGTCTGGTCACGGCCCTGCAGAACATGGGCTGCCGCGTCGAAGTGATCGCTTTTGATAATGTCAGCCATGATCTGCGTGAGGCTGCAGACTCCTTTATTTCCGGATTTCTTATCCCCGGTCTGCTGCCCATCCAGCAAAACGGCCATAATGGCGAAGGAAAATGGCAGCGGGGAACCGTGGCCAACTTCAACCCGGACCGCGGTTTCGGCTTTTTCCGCTACTTCCGCATGCAGAACGATGCCCTGAAAGCGGAAACCGTTTTTTTTCACCTTTCAAAATCCACCCTGGAGGGAGATCATCACTTCCAGGATCCGAACCGGATTTTTGAATTTCGTATTGTTGACAACCCTTCCAATGACAACCGTTCCGAAGCCTGGGATATTCGTCTGGTGAAAGAAAGCTGATACCCAAACGGAGTTGGAGTTTCTTATGTGGAAAATAACAGTAGATGACGATAAATGCACCGGTTGTGGTGAATGCGTTGATTCCTGCCCCGGTGAAGTGTATGAGCTTAAAGACGGCAAGGCGGTGCCGGTCGATGTGGACGAATGCCACGGCTGCCACACCTGCGAGGCAGTCTGTGACGAGGATGCCTGTCATGTAGAAGAAGAGGAGTAAACCGGAGGTAAGCAATCAGGGGCACCGCACCTTCGCACGGTCGCGGCTGTCCGCATAGTGAGGCTATAGCGTCCAGCCGCGCCTGCCCGAATCTGCAGCACCCCTGATCGATTGGCCTGAGGTAATTGAAACCAAACAGCGACGAACCTTGCGATCAGATAGAACCGGAGGTGCCAAGTGCCCAGAGACATTCCCGTTGGTAATGGATCTCTCCTCATAAATTTTGACCATACCGGTCAGGTTCGCGATATTTACTGGCCCTATGTGGGGCAGGAAAACCATACCTCCGGCCGGGTCTGTCGCATGGGGGTCTGGGTTGATGGAGCCTTCAGCTGGCTTGACAGCGATGACTGGCAGCGGAGTCTCTGCTATTCCAAAGATTCTCTTATTACCGATTCCACCCTGGAAAATAGTAAATTAGGGCTCAAGCTGCTGCTGCGTGACGGGGTTGATTTCCATGAAGACCTGTTTCTCCGCCAGTGTACGGTCGAAAACCTGGAGCAAAATAACCGGCAGGTCCGTCTTTTTTTCTGCCAGGATCTCACCATCTCCGGTACCATGGTGGGTGACTCGGCCTATTATGAACCTGAACAGCAGGCCCTGTTCCACTACAAGGGAAAACGCTGGTTCAAGATTGAACTGCTCAGAGGCTGGCCCGGTAACTGGCAGGGCGGCCTGGATCAGTGGGCAATCGGTATCAAGGACGTCCCGGGCCTTGAAGGGTCCTGGAAGGACGCCGAAGACGGAGAACTCTCCGGCAACCCGGTGGCCCAGGGCAGTATTGATTCGGTCTGCGGCCTCCACCTGGATCTGGATCCAGGTGGCCAGGCAACCGGCTGGTATTCCATGGCCATTGGTGTCGACTATGCAGCCGTCATCCGTATCTCAGACAGCCTTGCCCGCAAGGGACCGGTTGTCTTTCTTGAGCGGACAGCATCCTACTGGCAGCTGTGGGTCAGCAAGGGCGATGAAACGCTGGAGAAAATACCAGCCGACCTGGCCGGCCTTTTTCGCCGCAGCCTGCTGGTCCTGCGTACCCAGATTGATAACCATGGCGCAATTATCGCGGCCAATGATCACGATATCGCCCAGTTTAACCGGGACACCTACTCCTACATGTGGCCCCGCGACGGAGCACTGGTGGCTGCGACCCTGATTAACGCAGGGTATTCGGAAATTTCCCGCCGCTTTTTTGACTTCTGCCACCGGGTCATTACAGACCAGGGTTTCCTGCTCCACAAGTACACTCCGGATGGTTCGCTGGCATCGTCCTGGCACGCCTGGTCTGCCGGCGGTAAAAAACAACTGCCCATCCAGGAGGATGAAACCGCCCTGGTACTCTGGGCTCTGTGGCGTCATTTTGACCGGTTCCGCGATATTGAATTCATCAAGCGCCACTACCGTGGTCTGGTCATTCGGGCCGCCAACTGGATATGTTCCTATGTTGACGAGGACACCGGCCTGCCCCTGCCTTCATGGGATTTGTGGGAAGAGAGGTACGGCGTACACAGCTGGACGGTTGCCTCGGCCTGGGCGGGACTTACGGCAGCGGCTAATTTTTCCCAGGCCTTTGGTGAGAACGAACTATCCCTGCGTTACCAGCGTACCGCAGCCAGGATGCGAAAGGCAACTGAGAAACTGCTCTGGAATGAAAATGCGGGCTGTTTCAGCCGCTCCCTGTTGACCGGCCCGGACGGCGTCTATCAGGATCAGACCGTGGATGCCTCCCTGATCGGTCTTTGGTATTTCGGTATGTTTGGGCCCGATAATCCACGAATTATCCGCACCATGGAGACCATGCATGAACGGTTGTCCGTGCGTACCAGGGTGGGCGGCATTGCCCGCTACGAAAACGACTATTATCACCAGGTCAGCGATGACATTACTAAGGTGCCGGGTAATCCCTGGTTCATCTGTACCCTGTGGCTGGCCCAGTGGTATATAGCCTCCGCAACCACGCAGCAGCAACTGGACAAGGCCCTGGATCTGATCAAGTGGACAGCAAAACATACCCTGCTCTCAGGCGTCATGGCTGAACAGGTTCACCCCTTCAGCAATGCCCCCCTGTCGGTCAGTCCCCTGACCTGGAGTCATGCCACCTTTGCTGCAACCATCCTCGAATACCGGCAAAAAATAAAGGAGCTGTCCCATGATTAACCAAGCTATCCTGGCAGGTGATATCGGCGGCACCAAAACCACCCTGGCCCTGTATGGACAAACCGGTGAGATTCTCCGGGAAACAACATTTAAAAATTACAAATTTGACAGCCTGCAAGCTGTAATCAGCAGTTTTCTGACCGGACTGGATTATCAGCCCACCCGTGCCTGCTTTGGTATTGCCGGGCCGGTTAAGAACAACCGGGTACGCATGACCAACCTGGACTGGATCATTGACGGCAAAGAGCTTGCGGATCATTTTGCTCTTGAGCATCTGCTTCTGGTCAATGATCTTGTGGCCACCACTGCCGGAGCCGTACTCCTGCCCGCAGACAGCCTGGTCACCATCAACAACGGTCGACCCGACCCGAAAGGGACCATAGGAGTCCTGGCACCGGGCACCGGACTTGGCCAGTCCTTTGCTGTTCGGGTGAACAACCGGCTTCAGCCCTTTCCCTCCGAGGGCGGCCACTGCTCCTTTGCTCCCCGCAACCGGGAACAGATAGAGCTGCTGCAGTTCATGCTTGAGAAACGACCGCATGTAAGTGTTGAGCAGGTCTGCTCGGGTATGGTCATACCGGATCTTTATGCTTTCATGACCATGCACAGTCCGGAACCGGAATGGCTGGCACAAAAACGTGCTGAGTCAGATGATCAAACACCGGTTATTGTTCAGGCAGCAAATGATGCCCGGGCCGGAAGTCCTGCCTGTGACCCGGCAGTCAGGACTGTTCAACTCTTTGTCGATATCCTGGCTGCTGAAGCCGCTAACCTTGCCCTTAAGGTGTTGGCAACCGGCGGAATTTATCTGGGAGGAGGCATGCCGCCCCGGCTGCTCTCTTTTTTTGACCAGGAACGGTTTATGCACATTTTCTGCCGCGGGGTGTACCGGGAAATGCTGGCTGATATTCCGGTTCATATCATCCGGGATCCAAAGACAGCACTGATTGGAGCACGGGAGCTGGCGGTTGCAGAAGAAACACTTCGGGAAAATACTTAACTTGGCGGAGGGACAGGGATTCGAACCCTGGGTGGGCGTAAACCCACAACGGTTTTCGAGACCGTCCCGTTCAGCCGCTCCGGCATCCCTCCATATGATATATTGTTACCTGTAAAATACACGTTCGTCAAGCGGTGCAATGATTGACAAAACTTAAAATACTATTATTAATAGAGAATTAATCATACATTTTATCCTTTGAAGGAGAAAAAACCATGACCAGATCACAGACAATTTTCTTGTCTCTGCTGCTCATTATTTTGTCAGCGCCGTTGCTTTTTACCGGCTGTGCGACAATAGGGACGGGCGTGGAAAAGCCGACTATTACTGTAACGGATCTCAGCGTACAAGAGGTCAAAGCACTGGAAGCTATCTTCACTCTGGAACTGCGGGTCATGAATCCTAATGATTATCCGCTGGACATCCGTGGCATCACCTGTGACCTGACATTAGACGGCAACCATTTTGCAAATGGAATTAGTGACGTACAGCAGGAAGTACCGGCCTTTGGCACAGCTACCGTTCCGGTGACGGTATACGCATCCGTGCTTGATATGGTTGGTTCAGTCATCCATATGCTGCAACAGGCAGATACGAGCAAGGGTTCGGTAAAACCATTGCGCTATGAGCTTGCAGGAAAGATTCGCCTGGGGGGAAGCGGGGCAGTGAACACCCTTCCTTTCGATTCAAAGGGCGAGCTTTCTTTTGGTGGAGCGAACGGGAGCTAACCCGTATATTTCATGAACACTTTGCTCATTTTAAGATAACCTCTGTAAATCATAAGATAAAGTTGCGCACTATGCCCTACTTTAAATTTGCAAAGTGTTCACCGAAGGCAAGCCGATGCGACCGCACCTGCTTTGTCGCTGCAGGAGCAGGCATAGGCAACTATAGCCTACTCCTGCGCTCAGCGCATCTGCAGCCGCCTCGACTTGTGAAATATGCGGGCTAACTCAAACATTTCTTTATTCATACTGGCTGCGATAAAACCACGACAATAATTTTTTTAGTAACGTAGCTCAAAGGTATTGCAGCTGTTGATATCTCCGGTTGTATATCCCTGTTTGAACCAGTGAACGCGTTGGGCCGAGGTGCCGTGGGTAAAGGAATCAGGAGTCACGTAACCCCGGGACTGTTGCTGCAACCGGTCATCACCGATATTGCTTGCCGCATTCATGGCCTCTTCAATGTCACCGGGCTCGAGGATACCGCGCATCCGGTCCGCCCGATTAGCCCAGACACCGGCAAAACAGTCAGCCTGCAGTTCCAGCCCGACAGAAACCTTGTTAAAATCTGTTTTGGAAAGTTGCTGACGGGCCCGATCAACCTGATCGCTGATACCCAGCAGTTTTTGGACATGGTGGCCGATTTCATGGGCAACCACATAGGCACGGGCAAAATCACCTGGAGAATGCATTTGATTCTGCAGGTCCTTATAAAAGGAGAGATCAAGATACACCTTTCGGTCACCCGGGCAATAAAACGGCCCCATGGCAGCCTGGGCAAAGCCGCAGGCCGACTGAACAGCACCACTGAACAGAACCAGAGTGGGTACCTGGTAAGTTTTGCCGTTTTCTCTGAAAACCTGGCTCCAGACATCTTCGGTATCAGCCAGCACTACGGAGATAAACTCGGCCTGTTCCTGTTCCTCGGGGGTTGCCTGGTAAGGCTCTGAACTCTGGCTTGCCGGGAGGTTTTTTTGAACCGCATTGCCCACATTCATAATCATGGATGGATTGATCCCAAAGTACATACCGACCAGAGCCAGCAACAAAATACCGATCCCGCCACCCTTTACTCCCCGTGGGATTCGCCTGCTGCGACGATCCTCTACATTGCTGCTTCTTCTTCCACTCTGCCAGCGCATAAGAAAACTCCCGTAGATTTATAAAAATTATTTGATAAGCAATATTACTATCATATATGAATTTTTTCCACAAGAATCCTCTGGAAATTATCATGGAAAACGGAAAGGGGAAGATCAAACAGGCATCTTGTTCCGTACAACATTTACATTGCTGTTTACTTCCTGCAGGCTGGTAACGCTTTATTATTGACATAGACAGGGATTGGCATAGAGTTATAGGCAGACAAACAAGCTGATCAGGATGAGAGGAATGTCTATGCTCAACGAACAACAGGGCCGGGTTTTGCTCCGGCTGGCACGACAAACCATTGAAGAACGATTGGGACAGGTGGCAACTGATCCAGTGCAGCCGGATGAACTGGATGATCCTGAGCTGCGGCAGCACCAGGGCGTGTTTGTCACCCTGAACAAACGGGGTATGTTGCGTGGCTGCATCGGCAGTTTGCTCGGGGTTGAGCCAATTCTTGACGGGGTGCAAAGGCATGTGGTCAATGCAGCCCTGCACGACCATCGTTTTCCCATGGTGACCGGTGACGAGGTGGAAGAGCTGCAGATTGATATTTCCGTGCTGACACCGCCCCGTAACCTGGAGTATAGCGATGGCGAAGATCTGGTACGGAAACTGCGGCCTCATGAGGATGGAGTGATTTTGAAGGTACCTGGTGGGGCCGGGGCAACTTTTCTGCCCCAGGTCTGGGAGCAGGTGCCAATAGAAGAGATGTTCCTGGATCATCTCTGTTTGAAGGCCGGGCTGGCAAAGGACAGCTGGCGTTCCGGAGAGCTGACCGTGCAGACCTACCAGGTGCAGCATTTTGAAGAAAAAGGGTAAAAGTTCACCAGCACCTCATCTTCGTCCATTTTAGCCCGCATATTTCATGAACACTTTGCTCATTTTAAGG
Source organism: Thermodesulfobacteriota bacterium (assembly GCA_034660835.1). Lineage (GTDB taxonomy): Bacteria > Desulfobacterota > Desulfobulbia > Desulfobulbales > Desulfobulbaceae > Desulfobulbus_C. The sequence goes on along the minus strand of JAYEKB010000160.1, from coordinate 84 downwards.
TAACCTCTGTAAATCATATGATAAAATTGCGCATTATTCCCTACTTTAAATTTGCAAAGTGTTCACCGAAGGCAAGCCGATGCG
>JAYEKB010000159.1:0-3656 GCA_034660835.1 Thermodesulfobacteriota bacterium | reverse complement strand
GATGCAGCCGCACCTGCTTTGTCGCTACCTGAGCAAGCATAGGCAACTATCGGAGTCTTCGCTTACCTGCTTACTCAGGTGCTCAGCGCATCTGCAGCCACCTCGACTTGTGAAATATACGGGCTAAAGCCTATTAACTCACTGAAATAACTTATTATTATTCACTTAAGTTCTTTTTCACAAATGCATTGTGTCGTAATGACTTTAAAAAAATGGCCCTTTGCTTTTTTCAATATCATCTTGTTTCCTTGACCGGAAACACTCTTTTCACATATAATTACGATAGAAGAAATACATTCACTGTAAGATAAAGCCAAACCTGCCGAAAAGCAGGGACGGAAAGCTACGGGTCTCAGAAGACAGCCGGGCTGCCTTGGAAAGATAAGGTAGTCCGGCTTTTTTTATTATGGAGCAATACACCTGTGAGGAAAGAATAGAAAGGTACACATCGTTGTTAGTAAAGACAACCACTTTGACAACCCATTTCCCAAAAAAAGGAGCCATAAAATGACCATCTCCGCCCGTCTTGATACACGTCCCGACCGTATTGATCTACGTGATCGCGAATACCACCCTCCGTTGAGAGCAATTGAACCGGTCTATCCGCAACCTGAGATCCTCAGCCAAGCAGTTGCCCTTTATCTGGAACACAAAATGATTCTGGATCAAGGGAAAGAAGGTGCCTGTACCGGATTCGGGCTTAGTTCCGTCATCAATTCACTGCTTTGGCGTCGGGCAGTGCTGCAAATTGAGGCCGGCGCTGGTTTGTCCATACAGGCGGATGCCGAGCCACCGGAAAAAGTAAGTCCCCGCATGCTCTACCATTTGGCGCGCTTCTACGATGAATGGCCCGGGGAGGACTACGAAGGTTCCAGTTGCCGCGGGGCGCTGAAGGCCTGGTTCAAACATGGAGTGTGTACTGAGAAGCTGTGGCCTTACAAAGATAAAAAAACAAATCGGGTAGAGTTCGTAACACCGGACAAGCGCTGGCGGAAAGACGCTGCCGGCAGACCGCTTGGCATCTATTACCGGATCGAAAATGGCTCCATAAGGGATATGCAGGCAGCCATTCAGGAAGTCGGTGCCATATATTGCTCTGCCAGAGTACATGAAGGATGGACCATGCCGAAACTACCAGGGAAAAAGACGCTTCGGCATGCGGACCTCCCGGTGATCAGTTGGAATGCGAAAGCGAAGATTTTCGGTGGACACGCCTTTGCGCTGGTAGGCTACAGTGCACAAGGCTTTGTACTGCAAAATTCCTGGGGACCGGATTGGGGTCTGTCGGGTTTTGCAATCCTTACCTACGACGACTGGCTGGCTAATTGCTCAGATGCCTGGGTAGCTGTAATGGGTGCGCCGGTTAAACGCTCGGTACCCCGCAACTTTGTGCCGGGTAAGCTGAGAGAAATCACCTTCGATCAGGAGGCGGGTCGGGTCGCGTTCGTATCGCGCAGTCATGCTCCCGAGATGGATGACAAAAACCTCTGGACTCTGGAAGAAGCCTACCTGCAGAGCGTGGTCATGGCCAACGACGGCAAGGTCGTCAATCGCCTTGTTGCACAAGCTGATGGTCGGGACGCCGTTAACCACGTCGTGATCGATCGAGCCAAAATATTCTTTGCACAGCAGGAGGGCACTCCGAGAATAGCTCTCTATGCCCATGGCGGACTAAATAGCGAGGGAGACTCTTTGGAACGAATCCGCAAGTTAGGTTGCTATTTCAAGGATAACGGTATCTACCCGGTTTTCTTTACCTGGAAGACCGGGTTGCTGGAATCACTCTTTGGTATATTGGAAGATTCGACAAAGAGGCTTTTTCCCGAAGGCGCGCTAAAGGACATCCTGGACTCTGCAAGCGAATACTTTGAAGATGCGCTGGACCGCACCATCGAAGTTGCCTCCGAAAACCTGGGAATCAAGGCCATATGGTCCCAAATGAAGCAGAATGCGGCGGCGGCCTCCATGCGTGCAGACATGGACCGGGGTGTATTCCTCACCACTCTTGCCCTTGCCGAGCTGAAACAGGCTCTGCCAAATCTTGAGATCCATCTGGTCGGCCATTCCGCCGGATCCATCCTGCTGGGCCATATGCTTGATGATTTCCCCCGCAATCAACTTCAGGTAACGACCTGCACGTTGTACGCACCGGCTTGCTCAATCGACTTTGCTGCCCGTCATTACCAAAGAGCTGTTGAGCACGAAAACAAGACTCTGTCCCTGAAGAATATCCACATCGATCTGCTGGATGACAAACGGGAGAAGGACGATACCGTTGGACCTTATCGCAAGTCGCTCCTGTACCTGGTCAGCCGTGCGCTGGAAACAGCCCATAAGACGCCCCTGTTGGGGTTAGAAAACGCGTTTAATGCCGAGAACGCCCTGCGAGGCAGAAATCGCAACCATTGGCACCCATCGACCCTTTCGGGCCTGAGAAAATGGCAAAAATTCTGGGGTGAAAACCCCCTCCACCCGGTCAAGACAGATCAGGTGCCGACCCGGGCAACATGGAGGCAGGGGAAGATCAACAAGGTGAAAAAACTAATTGATGCCGCCCACGGAGCATTTGATAACGATGTGTCGGTCGTTGCGGAAACCATCAAGAGAATCAATGGTCAACAACAGCTGAAAAAGCAGGTGACTGATCTGGAGTATTGATCAAAAAACCATAGGTAAAGATCAACCGGATTGATTCATCAGGAGGCCAATGGTGAAAAAATATACCCATGCATGGCTCGCATTCAAGGCAATCGAAAGGCTGGAAAAGTCTAAACATTCGTCAGCCAACCAAAAGTATGCCGACAACCTGGTCTCCTGGTTCAAGGGGCATAAAGATGGGGTAATACAGGGCGCCTGGTACCCTGACGCAGTGATCAAAGATATGGCCTCCAGCCATGTCCTTAAGATTAGCCCGGATGTCGGTGATGGTAAGTTTCGCAAGCTGCCGACTACCCACCTTATGTATGCCGGGGGAAAATCTTCTCCCCTCTATCAACAGGCATTTTCCATCGATAAAAAAACTAACCTTCCAGACCGATGTGAGGCAATTGCCCATGCTGTGATCGATAACCTGAAAATGCAGGAAACCGAGCCCAAGGGCTCTCCCATCTCCCCTGCCGACAACCATATTGCCGTTCTGCTGTTCATGCTCAGCCATTATATCGCTGATGCCCATGTTCCTTTCCACTGCGACAGTCGCCGTTTCTCCAGCGGCTGTAATCTACATGGGCATGTAGAAGGTATATGGAACGATGAAGTCAAGAACTATTACGAGATTGACCGGGAGAATAATAGATTTTTTTATGACCACCACAGTTATCCGCTTTTTAAGGATGACGGCAGCTTTTCTTCATCCGTTTTAGGAAGAGTAGAAGCCGAGTTGACTGACCGACGATTCCAGATCGGTTGGGGCAGTGGCAATAACAACACCTGGGATTTCATGTCATCGGTCTGCCAGTATTCTTACTTGCTCTCGCATGAACTTATTCCTTCAAACTATGATGAGACCACTGTCACCCTCGCTAACTGGCAAGAGCTTCCCGGTCAAAATATCTCCTTTGATCAACTGAGTATTACCGTACTATCCGATGCTATTGACTCCATCGCCCGCGTCTGGCTCCGGGTGTGGCGTAGATATATGAAATGGAATGCGTAGT
>JAYEKB010000158.1:0-3664 GCA_034660835.1 Thermodesulfobacteriota bacterium | reverse complement strand
TTGTATCTGGAACGAACAGGAACCCATGCTGAGTTGTTCAGAAAATAATCTGTCGCCGTCGCAGATGACCACGAGTAAAAGTAGGTGGGATCGACATAGGTGGTATTAGTCTGGGTCGGATCTGAACTTATTTCTTAACAGTCCCTTAGCCCAAGCTACCCGCAAAACCGTAGGTTGGGTTAAGCCGTGTCACATCCTGCACACTGAACCTGACAAGTGTTGAATGAAGAGTCGGGGAGTTCATGCTTGGTAAGGCGACGGCTACCCAGGAGGTAATGCGGCGTCTGCGGAAGATGCAAGCCGGCGACTCTCTGGAACTGCTGACCTGGAAAAAAGATCGCTCTCTGCTGCTGTTCAAACAGAGCAAGGATGAGATTGTGGTCTATGAACGCGGTTTTGTTGAAGACGAATACCGGATCAAGTTCGGAAAGTTGAAAAAGTTGCTGAAACGGGAGTTTCCCCGCAGTCATAAGATCAGGATCAAGGCCGAAAGTGGTAAATAAGGTGCTTGTGAAGCAGCTCAAACTTGAGCTGACAGCTCTCAGGCAGGGAGCGGGGTGATATTTAACTCATCGGCGTGGAGTTCAACCTGCCAAAGGTCATACGCTACCTGGTGACCCATCCAGCTTTCAGGGCTGCTGCCGAAGACCATGGAAAGCCGGACAGCCATTTCAGGGGAAAGCCCGGATTTGCCGTTGACGATCTTTGATAAAGTTTTTCTGCTGACACCCAGCGCAGAAGCCGCTTTGGTGATGGAGACACCCATGGGTCCCAGCCAGAGCCCTTTGAGGATCTCGCCTGGATGTGGAGGATTATGCATCTGCATAGGTTCACCTAATGATAATCTTCATAGTTCACAATTTCTGCATGACCATTCTCAAAACGAAAGGTAACACGCCAGTTTGCCTGTACCGTTATTGCCCAGGTGGCTTTTCGATTGCCCTTTAGCTTGTGGAGTTCAAATGTCGGAATTCGCATATCTTCCACGGACCGAGATTGATTGAGCTGTGCCAGTATTAGTCGCAGGCGAGCACTGTGTTTCGGCTGAATTCCCGCTTTGCTTCCGGTGAGGAAGAACTTTTTTAAACCTTTGTGGGCAAATGACCTGATCATTTTTTATTGTAACCACTTTATTCGCAATGTGCAACCCAAATGGTTACGTTTGGGATCGTCGTCAAAAACAGTGGACCCGGAATGATCCCGGGAAGCGTTCAGCTTCTCAAACAAGGGGAAAAAGGGTAGTGTAGCGCACTCAATCGAGGCTAAAAATGGGTGCAAGACCCTTTAGGTACGAAAATAATCAGAACAATGGATGAGAATAAATCCGGTACCTTTTTCTTTATTAACGCTCGTCTCTGTCCATTCGTTGCAGGACTTCACTGGCCATTTTCTGATAGGGTAAACTATCACGTAAAGATTTATGATCCGGCTTTTTTTTCTTTCCCTTAACGGGCAGGATGCGAGCCAGAGGGGTATTGTGGCGGGTGACAATAATTTCTTGTTCCTGGGCAAGCAGTTTGTCTAAACTTCCAAGTTGATTGCGCATTTCCCTTACAGATAATACTATCATAATTCACTCTTCCTCTAACCCGCATATTTCACAAGTCGAGGCGGCTGCAGATGCGGTCGCATCGGCTTGCCTTTGGTGAACACTTTGCAAATTTAAAGTAGGAAATAATGCGCAATTTTATCATATGATTTACAGAGGTTACCTTAAAATGAGCAAAGTGTTCATGAAATATGCGGGCTAACCTGCTCCGGCGTTCATCGCGTCTGCATCCGTCTCGATTTAACTGTGCGAACTAAGCGCTGAATCGCTTAATATACCACGTTGCAGCCTCGTTCATACCCTGACGCACGGAATAGTGTGGTTCATAACCGATGAGACGGGTTGCCTTGCTGATATCTGCCAGGGAATGACGCACATCTCCGGCCCGGAAATCCCGATACACCGGTTCGGCATTTGCGACATTTGAAAAAGTATCTACTACCCGTTCTTTGATCAGGCCGAAGAGTTCATTTAACGAGGTACGTTCTCCAAATGCGACGTTATACACCTGGTCTGCAGCGTCATCATGTGTTGCAGTGGCTGCCATCAGATTAGCCTGCACACAGTTGTCGATATAACAAAAATCCCGGCTGGTTTCGCCGTCACCGTTGATATAAACTGTTTCCTCCTGCATTAAGCCGGCAAACCATTTCGGGATCACGGCAGCATACGCACCGTCGGGATCCTGGCGGCGACCAAAGATATTAAAATAGCGCAACCCGATGGTTTTAAAATCATAGGTGCGGGCAAAGACCCGCGCGTACAATTCGTCTACCAGTTTTGTCACCGCATAGGGAGAGAGCGGGTTGCCGATGTTATCCTCAACTTTGGGAAGATCCGGATGATCTCCATAGGTTGAGCTTGAAGCAGCATAGACAAAGCGCTGCACATCCGCATCCCTGGCTGCGACCAGCATGTTCAGAAAGCCGGTTATGTTGTTGGCATTGGTGGTGATCGGATCTTCGATGGAGCGGGGAACTGAACCAAGGGCTGCCTGGTGCAGGACGTAATCGACTCCCGTACAGGCCTGGCGGCAATGGTCGATATCCCGGATATCCCCTTTAATAAAGGTGAACCGTTGCCACTGCTCGTCTGTGACCAGTCCTTTGACCTCGTCAAGATTGTGTTGAAAGCCGGTGGAGAAATTATCAAGACCCGCAACCTTCTGATCAAGTTTGAGCAGGGTTTCAAGCAGGTTGGAGCCGATAAAACCGGCCACGCCGGTGATCAGCCAGGTTTGGGGTTGATGGTGCAGTTGTTGGCATCGCTGTTCGTATTGATTCATGGTATAATGTCCTGGAAAAGATGTAAAGTTACGGTACTATGCCGTGGAACCAGGGAAAAGTCAAATTTGATCCGGATTGAACCACGATGGAACAGGAGCTACTCCGTAAAATAATCCATATTGATATGGATGCCTTTTTTGCTTCAGTGGAGCAGCGGGATAACCCGGAACTGCGTAACCGTCCGCTGATTGTGGGCGGAGACCCGAAGGGGCGGGGAGTGGTGGCGGCCTGTTCCTATGAGGCCCGCAGGTTCGGCATCCATTCGGCCATGTCCTGCGCAAAGGCGTACAAACTTTGCCCTAAAGCACTATTCGTCAGGCCAAGCAAGGATCGATATCGCGAGGTGTCCATGCAGATTATGGCCATTTTTCAGAAGTATACGGATCTTGTTGAGCCGTTGTCTCTTGATGAGGCCTTCCTGGATATCACGGAAAATAAAAAAAATATTCCCTCTGCCACCTGGACAGCTGAGGCTATTCGTCGGGATATTGTCAGTACAACCGGTCTTACCGCCTCTGCCGGTGTATCCTGTAATAAATTTCTGGCCAAGGTTGCCTCGGATATCAACAAGCCGGATGGCATTACCGTGGTCACGCCCGAGCAGGCCCTGCCCTTTATTCGAAATCTGCCGGTCCGAAAATTTTACGGTGTAGGCAAAGTCACGGAAAAGCGGATGTTTGCCATGGGCATCAGGACCGGGGCCGACCTGCAACGGTTCACCCTTCAGGATTTGACAGGTTCCTTTGGCAAGGCAGGAACTTTTTTTTATGAAATCGTACGCGGTAGAGATAATCGACCGGTGCAGCCGAGCCGGGGGCGCAAATCCATC
>JAYEKB010000157.1:0-3667 GCA_034660835.1 Thermodesulfobacteriota bacterium | reverse complement strand
CCGGATACTGTTTTTTATACAATTACGCCAGTCCGGCAAACTGCTTTGCAGACTGTACGGTATTCTTCATAAGCATGGTAATGGTCATCGGGCCGACACCACCGGGTACCGGGGTAATGGCAGCAGCCTTTTCCTTGACCGAATCAAATTCAACATCACCGGCAAGTATCGCCTTGCCCGAGTCAGACATGCCTATCCGGTTGACACCGACATCCATGACAACCACACCATCTTTCACCTGGTCTGCCTTGATCATATTGGGAACACCGGCGGCAACGACCAGGATGTCGGCTCGCTTGGTATGAAAATCCATATCCTTGGTGCGGGTATGACAGAGTGTAACGGTTGCATTGCCGCCATCACGCTTTTGAAGCATGAGGTTGAGAACCGGCTTGCCCACAATATTGGAACGGCCGACAATAACCACCTCGGCCCCGGAAGTTTCAACCCCGGCACGCTTCAGCAGTTCCAGAACCCCGTGCGGGGTGCATGGCAGAAAACACTGCTCGCCGATCACCATCTTACCCACATTCACAGGATGAAAACCATCCACATCCTTTTCCGGATCAATTGCGTACAGCACCTTGGCTTCATCAATCTGCTTGGGCAGCGGCAACTGAACGAGGATGCCATGAATTTTTTCGTCTTTATTATATTTATCTACCAGGGCCAGCAACTCTTCTTCACTGGTATCGGCATCACGGGTAACCTGCTCTGAATGAATCCCCAGAGCATGGGCTGTTTTGGTTTTGGCTGCCACGTACGATTGTGAGGCAGGATCCACACCGACCAGGATGGTAACCAGACCGGGAACAAGATTATGTTTTTCTTTAAGTTCTGCTACTTCTGCCTTAAGCTCTTCACGAATTGCTTTTGCTGTTTCAGTTCCGCTGATAATTTTAGCACTCATTGAGACTCCTTAAATAGCCTGTAAGTCCGCGCAGACAGGATAATCTGGCCGCAAAAAACCGGCATAAATGGAGAGCCGGCCACCTCGAATACAATCAATTAAAGTTATCTAATGTTTAAATTAGATTGAAACATATATCAAATTATTTTTTTTTTCAAGCAGAATCTGTGAACATTTTTGTGCTGCATCTCTTTACAAACCAACATCTCCTTTACAAGAAAAAATAAAAATTTACCAGATAAATAATCTTTCATATTGCTCATTTAAATAGATAATAACGTACATAAATATCATTTACACCTCTGACCACCGGTCCCTGATAATTATATTCATCATATTCTTTCTTGACATTTATACCACGGGGTGGGAATATCTGTGAGATAACAATTCTCATTGAATAAACCCGATAAATCTAAGGAGGTGATACAACAACACATTCAGCGCAATCGTAATTCTCAAAATATCTTGAATTATTTCTTTTCAAGATAACCTGAATCTCAAAAAATGGAGGGAACATTATGAGACAACCAGCTGTACGGATGCTACTTGCCCTGGTAACTATTTTCCTGCTGGCAGGTGTACACAACGCCACTGCCAAGGAGGCAGACACCATCGACGAACTGGTGGCCATGTTTGATGATTCAAAATGTGCTGAATGTCATGAAGAAATTTATAAGGAGTGGCAGCAGTCATGGCATGCCAAGGCGGTTAACTCCTCTTTAAAAGGTATGCGCAATTTCATTGCTGTTGGTGTGGCCAAGGAATGGAATACAGAACTTACCAAGGATCAGGTTCTCAAATGTCTGGACTGTCATGCACCGGCAGTCAACTATGCTTCTGAAAAACTGGCCGTGGAAATCGGCGGGCTTATTGTCAAGGCCTTTGAAGACAAGGACGAAGATGCCAAGAAACAGCTGGCAAAACTCAATGTCGGCTGCCTCTCCTGCCATAATATCAAGGCAACTTCTGTGGCCCGGGGTCTCCGTGGAGCTCCGGAAAAAGGCGTCGTCTACGGACCTAACGGTGAAGACGGGGATGATTTTCATACATCCATTGAAACACCGGACCTCTCGCGCTCCGTATTTTGTATGCAATGCCACGGTGTATATAAGGCCCCGGATGGAGAGACCATCCAGTGCAACACCCTTTCCGGCAGCTACCAGAACTCTTACATCAGTATGGGTGGCAGTAAGACCTGCCAGGAATGTCACATGAAGAAAGGCCATCTTTTCCCCGGCGGACATGACCTGGATACTGTTAAGGAAGGATTGGGCTTTGATGTGCAGTTTGCCCAGTATCAGCACCTGCCCGGCAAGATCAAAGGCGTGAAAGACGCCAAGAAATGGGTGCCGAGCGTGGTGGTCACCGCCTTTGTTGAAAACAAGACCGGTCACCGTGTACCGGATGGCTGACTCTGGTCAGGTAAAGTGGTCCTGGAAGTGACCGCAAACAAGATCAGTGATGATGCCGAAACAAAGGAAAGCAAAGCAACGGATGATAAAGCAAATGAACTGTTCAGGGCTGAAAAGACCTGGTTTGAAATCGGTGTGGACACTGATCGTGACATGCGCTACGGAGCATGGCAGATTAAAGAAATCATCGATCTGACCCTGCCCCCTCTGCAGACCCAGAAGGAGCAGTACCTGATCAACTTTGACACTGATGTCGAACAGGTAGAACTGGAAGCAAAGCTCTACTACTATATCAGTGGCGGTAAGGGTGATGTGGTCTATTCAGTAAAGAAGACACTTGAGTTTGATGTAGACTGACAATAGGCTACTTCGTCTCAGCTGTATTAAACGGGTCTGTGAAAACAGGCCCGTTTTTTTGTATTCTTTCAACAGGGTTGCAGCAACTGCCTGAGTGCTGTCCGGCGCAGCCCCGTTATTACCCATACAAAGCAGGCATCACAGCATTCAACGGTTTAAGCTGTTATAAAACTCTTTAAGGTCATGATCAAGGAAATGCTGTATCTTTGTAAGGTTACCTGAATGCCCCTGCCAGAGATTACTGACTTTGCAGGTAAGGAGCAGTTCCCTGACTTTATCTTTCATCGAAAGCCAGAGATTATTTCGATATTCACTGTCCAAAATTACCAGGTCACTGGTCTCATCAAGAGTCCTTTTCAATAAAAGCTTAAAAGAAATAGTATTGAAAATGATCATGCCTGAAACAAGAGCAAGAATAAAAAGCGTTACAGGAACTATAAGGGTTACCGGGGTAAAAGTTCCATTTCGCAACGCTGTAAAAAGAGGTTCCCGGGGCAGCGAGATAACGCTGTTTGTAATAACGTCACCGAAACAGAAAAGGAACAAAGCAACACCAAGACTAATTTTTCCTATCTTTCTAAAGAGTCGTCTCCCCCTTTTTGTAAATTCGGTCATGGCCTCACTGACAATCTTCAGTTCATTGACCTGCCTGTCTATATCTTCAAGGATGTGGTTAATCCTGAAATCCGGAGCTTCCTGTATTTTTTCAATAAGCTGCTCTCGTTCCTGCGGCCACGATTCCCCGACCTGGGATGGATCTGTTATTTGAGAAGAATAGGTGAGAAAAATGTGAGGGATATCTTTACGCCCGGTCATCTGCGACATGTTCCAGCAAAGTGTACCGTAGGATCGAACAAGGTCACTTAAATTGTCACATTCATCTATACGGCTCATGACAAAGACTATTCTGTCTTCACCGGATTTTTCCGGCAATGTATTTCTAATAGCTGTATAGGTTTCCTTGATGGTTCCTGCCTTATGCGGATCG
>JAYEKB010000156.1:0-3688 GCA_034660835.1 Thermodesulfobacteriota bacterium | reverse complement strand
GTAATGACAAAGGCCGGCGGCACAGGCTTACCATCAGCAGCTAACATCATCAGATTAAACCCCTTATTGCCCAGATGAATCAAGTTATGGGTGCGCAGGTTTTCGTTTTCGAGCGAGGAGATGGTCTGTTCCGGGTTATAGGTCATGAGCAGGTCAATGGTCTTCTCATCCAGGATATCCTTCTGCGATTCCAGAGTCTGGATAATACGGAGAATAAAATTATCCAGGTGCTGCAGGCCGAAGGTGGTGGCGATAAGATCACGGAAAAAAGACTCGGACAGCCGGAGCACGGTGGATGGCAAATCCTGCTCATCCCAGAGCGAGCGGTACTTGGTAAGCAGGTTTTCCTTGCCGATCTGCGGAATGATAATAGACAGGTTGTTTTGATGGATATTGGTGTAATGGGCATAAATAACGTCCTTTACACCCTCGGACAACCCGCGCACGATATCCAGGTGCTGGGTATAGGAAAATCGTTTCATGTTGATGGATGACGTCAGCAGGCTGGCATAGGTATCCAGACGGCGGCTGAAGATGCCATCCACATTGAGTGCCCGCAGATAAAGAAGCAAGCACTTGGAAATACTGATAAAGGTAGCCTGGGTAATAAAGCCTAAATTAATAGACTGGGTCAATCGTTCCAAATAGATATTGGCCAGGTTTTCCAGCCGGAAACTAAGCCCCAGAGCATCGAATTTTCGCTCCGAATAACGGCCATACACCGAGGGGATATCCACTGCAATATGGCGTTTGTAATAAATCTCTTCTTTTGGCTCAAATTTTTCTTCACTTAAGATAATGGATTTCAGGTTTTCAAGATGGGTCAGTACAACGTCCAGGCAGTGGTAGGTGTCGCCGGTCTCCAGCACATCCAGCAGGTTTTCCATTTCCGGAAAACCGGCCTGTGCAGCCTGTTGCAGCTGGTTGCGCAACTCCTGCATGCCAAGATTATACTTATGGTTCAGCAACTTGAACATCTTGACCAGCAGCTCAAAACGGTTGCGTTCCAGCTGCGAGATATCGTGCTGACTCTCTAAGTACAGTCCACGTTCTTCCTCATTCCAGGTCAGGATGTCATCCATGGAGTTGAACCGCAGCTCCTCCCGGATGCGGTTCGCCAGCTTATGCTGTTCATCGACAAAGGGTCCGCTGCTCTCAACCTGACCCAGGATCTCATCGGGCAGAAACGGCCGCAAATGATCCTTGTCCAGAGTAATCCAGAAGGTAAAAATTGCCTTGATAAAGCCCACAATCAGGTTGGATGATTCCACATGCGACTGTTTGCGCAAAAAATGAATCAACACGTCGTGCCGCTTGTGCAGCTCATCGATTTCAGTGGATACATCGCGCAGCTCGCCCTCGGCACCAATCTCGTTGAAAAAGACCGGCATCAACTTGGTAAACTGTTTTGACAGGTTGTAGATGGGGCCGATGGGATGGTTGAGCAGCTCCGTGATATCACGCTGAAAAAGATCAGTATCTTTAACGCAGGTCCCGGAGAGCTTTATGTTGATAATCAGGGCTGAAAACAGGGTGGAACACCACTTGGGCTCCTGCATGATTAGATGCAGCCAAGCCCGGATATTAGAGAGATGGGCCGGGTTGGTAATGGGCTGCCAGTCCTCGTCTACACCGATAATATTTGCGTACTGGAAACCGAACCGGACCGCCTCCCAGAGAAAGGCCTCCACCAGGCGTGAGTTGTTGCGCTTAAAGACTTCACCGCCAATAACCTGTATGCACTGCAGCGAGGTATGCGGATATTTGCGGACATTAGCCTTGAGCAGTTGAAAGGTGGTGACAAAAAACTGCTCGATCTCTTCAAAGCTCTGCTTGCGGATCAACTGAACAAGGGACCGGTTGATCTCGCGCAGGGTTTCCTCGTGGATCAAATACAGACCGGCCGTATCCATTATCTTAAACAGAAAGATCAGTTTACGGTTTTCCACAAAAGGCGAGTCCGCCCCGCCTGCACTGTCAACGGCCAGTTGAGCAGGTATTTTCCGGTACAAGCGCACGATATCCATGTGCGCCGGCAGCTCCAGGATTTCGCTCAATCCCTTGAATGGATCTTCCCGGGTATCGATCAGCTTTATTGTTTCCAGATGGTCCTGCATCCGTTCGTGGGAGATGGCCGCCAAAAGCGTTCCGGCCTGCCAGTCCCGGCAAAATTCACCGCACTGGGCCTCAAACCAGGGCAGCGGATCCTCTTCCCCCAGCCAGTAGCTGTAGTTAAGGGTGAGTATTTTTTTCATCAACCGGGCAATAGGACCGTAAGGAAAAGAAGTTCCTGCGTCGCTGCGGCCAAAAGAGATCAGACGCAGCGCCATTTTTTTCATGGGGTGGTGGCCCTGAACCATGTACATCATCACCTGGTTGTCAATCTCGTCCAAACGCTGCAGTTGGTCAAAAAAATCATTGAGTTGGTCCTCAAAGAGCAGCAGCGTTTCAGCATCCAGCGAGGTGATCAGCTTGTCGGTATACGCCAGCATCGCCTCCATAATCATGGAGACCAGCTTGCCGTTTTTCCTGGAATCATCCAGGGCTTCAAGGAAAATGGAGGTAAACAGGGTAAAACTTTCCGGACCTTGTTTATGTCTGCGGTAATGATTTAGATTCTTAAGTACAAAGGCGCGCAGTTCAGGAATGATCAGCTGCCAGTTTCGGTACGGATGACTGACCTCATAGAGCAGAGATTCCAGTTTGGAGGACAGTCCCTGGTAACGCTCGACAACGTCCTGGAGCAACTGATAACGGGGATCGATCACTACCTTGCCGGCAGTTTCCTCCAGGTTGGCCTTCAGGGCATCGGACTGAAGAACAGGGACTTGTTTGCTGATCATACCACACCTCATTAAACAGAAAAAAAGCATCATGGTTCCGGATCAGGAACCGTTCTTGAGAGAGTTATAAAACAGTATTGGTAAATGACCAACAAAGAAGTGACAGATACGGCAAACTTAATAATTTTGAAAAGAAAAATCGCCGGCCCGGCGCGATAAGAGGGAGCAATATGGCAATCAGGAATAATACCATAAAAACGTGAGCATTCTGATTGTATAACCGCAGGAAACGAGAAACCGGCAACCGTAGTCTTGACCACAACCTGATATTCAGAGATACTGAACCATAGACAAATGCAAAGGATGGCCATGAACGAAATTATTGGGCAGCACGACCTGCTCCTGGAGAGCAGCAACAGGAAAGAGGCGGAGCTGCACGCGCGCTATTTTTGTGAGCACAACGATCTGGTCCGTTATGATTCTATAATCATAGAATCCGATGCCATCCTCTGCGGCACTGATACGGAATTCATTACCATGCTGAGCAAGGGCCTTGAAGGCAACAAAAAAGCAATTCACGGGCTGATTGAGGAGTTGCGCACTGAAGGCGCGTTAGATCCACAGATCTGGTCCACCCTGCAGCAGGGCTACGCCACTAAGCTCCTGCACACGGTCATTCACCTGCTGGACGGCTTTTTCGGCATTGATTCAGCCTTGTACAACCTGGTGGAGAACTCGCACCAAGTGACCGATGGATTGCTAAACAGGATAATAGAGCACCCTGAAAAGTACTGGCTCGTACCGGTTACGGGAATGTCAACTCACGTAAACGGTGATCGGGTGCCGTTTTTGCGTCCGTTCGGCAGAGAAGAATAGAAGAGGGGCTAAAGTAAGGATAAGGCCGC
>JAYEKB010000155.1:0-3690 GCA_034660835.1 Thermodesulfobacteriota bacterium | reverse complement strand
CCTGCCCCGGGAGTTTATGGCTCCTTCAAAGATATGTCCCAGGTTGATTTCCGGGCTGGTTTGACTCCACTGTGGACTTCCGGAGCGACCGTAAAGCTGCATACCAAAGATCAGGGAGAGCAGCAGGAGTGCTAGGAATACTCCCGGCTTGAACCATGATTTTTTTTCTGATGTTTTAAGTTTTCTCATCTATTGTCTTCCACGCCGATCAATGCTGCGCCGATTGCATTTCCCACCTCGTAGTGTTCGGGAAAGCTGACAGTTGTCTGCAGTCGCCGGGCAACGCCGGGCAGAAAAAATTTGGCTGCCGCACCAATACCGATGATCGGAATTTTAACGGAAAAGTTGAGCGAAAAGAGTTCATTATCCCTGCGGTTCAGAAAGGGTGCTGCCTGATTGTTCTGCCATATTTTCCTTGCTAAATAGTCCAGGATGATAGTTTCTATGGTCTTTTCGGTTTCGGAAATGACCAGCAGGCAGAAGGTTTCGACGATCATGTTAAGTGCTGCTGCCATGGCTTCAGCCCCGGATTTGGCCTGTTGTTTGTTGCCGATGTTAAGTCTGTCAAGGGTATGCAGGGCATCGGTGGGTGTGAAACCGGCCATGCGGATCTGCTGCAGATAGACAAGTCGTTCCAACCGTTTTTCAAGGATTACTCCGGACAGGCTGGTTTCATTGGCCAGGGTCTCAGGATTTGCAGGCCCGTGTCGGTGAAGCCGGCGCAGGATCTCGTCCTCAGCTATAATATTTTCATCAAGCCCGTCAACAGGCAGGACTATGGCGCTACGCAGACCGCATCCCAGCCAGTCGCCTGGATCGGGCAGGTTAGTCGTCATCGCCAGCGGCTGTACCCGAGTTGTTTCCAGGCTGATATTGTTGTCTGCTGAACAGGTAACATGGGAGTCACCTCCGCCACCGGCAGTGTACATGTCAATGGCCTCCACATGGGTCTGCCACTGGCCTATAACACATCCTTCTTCGCTTAGTACCGGTTGCCCGTTCCGGATCATGCAGACATCCGTGGTGGTGCCGCCTACATCAACAATCAGGGCTGTTGTTTCACTGGCTGTGCAGCCAAAACGGGCCGTTGCCGCCGGTCCGCTGGCCATGGTGATGGCCGCACGTTCTACAGCCTCATCCAGGTTTGCACCTTTGCCGTTTCCGCAGATGATAGTGACCGGACAGCTCAGCTTGATCTTGAGCATAGACAACTGGATGGAGGAGAGAAAGCCGACCATCAGCGGCATAAGTTTGGCATGCAGACACGCCGTTGCTGCCCGGGCCCGTATGCCGGGGTTGTCGCTGACCTGGTGGGAGCAGAAAACAGGCTTGGGATCAAGCAGCTTAATAGCCTCTTCAGCTACCAGTTCATGGGCGGGATTCTTGATGGACATGGCACCGCAGACAGCGTAACTGTCGATCTCGTCCTTTAAGCCCTGGATAGTGTCAACCAACCCTTCAATATCAAGAGGCTCGTCCTCTTCACCGGTGATGGTATGGCCGCCTTTTAAAAAGACATTGGCTATGACCGGCAGCTTGAAATGGCGGACATAACCAAATACAAACAGGCCGACTCTGGCCCCTCTCCCTTCAACAATGGCATTGGTAGCCAGGGTTGTGGAGACAGCAAGATGGCGGACATCTTTCGGAGAAATTCCACTGGAGAGTAAGCTCGCAAGGGCGAGGCCCACGCCGACACCCAGATCGTGGTGGGTGGTCGCTTCCTTGGCCCAGTGGACGACCTTCAGGGTTTTGCTGTCTATGAGAACAGCATCGGTATAGGTGCCGCCGGTGTCAATGCCGATACAATAACTGCTCATGAAAATATTTCTGTGCTGTTTAGGGGTGCTGGAAAGTGATTAGTTGCCACCTATCATCCACTCTTATAATCAAGCCCAAGCTTACTCCGTAACGAACCTATTTGTGCAAATATTTTTTTAATTGTTTCTACTTCAATATTTGTCAGGTGATTTAAATCAACAACATTACCTGGTTCCTTATTTTCCAAAACATCTGCGGCCTGAAACCTAAGGCGAATATTCATTAAATAGTTGTATGAAAATACAATCTCCTCATACAACGACTTGTTGATCTCTCCACATTCATGCAATTTTTTGGCACGATCTAGAGAGTTTGTTGCATCCAATTGGTTTTTAAGAGTATATAATCTTAAAAAGCTCATTACTGGAAGCAAAATATCTTTTACATTTACTGTGTCATTTGAGCTTGATTTTATGTTTCCAAACATATTTAATGGATCCTTGTAATCCATTATTGTTTTCGCCATGTGATAAAAGAAAATCGAATTTGTTTTAAGAGTTGTATTTATATAGGATCGCAACTGATCAATAAGTAACTGATGTCCATAACCACAGCGAAAATCAAAAAATATACTGCAATTTAAAATACTTTGCGGGTCGCTTGTTCCTATCCACTTCCCAAACTTTTTCTCCCATTCCTGCAGCGACTGTACCCATTTAGGATTACTCGCCATTATTTCACCATCACAAAGCCTGTATCCAACAGTGTTTAAATTTTCACACACTATTTTTCCCAATTCCAGGAAATATTCTTGAGCTGATTTTTCTTGAGATGCATCCACGTTTTCATAGACTATGGCATTGTCCTGATCTGTGGACAAAGTTTGCTCCATACGACCTTCGCTACCCATTATCATAAAAGCAAACTTACAGGGTGGTTCCCCAATGTCAAACATTGCCATTTGAATCAGTCGTTTTACAATACTATCAGATACAGAACTTATAATATGGGTAATATTTTCAGTTTTATCACCACTTTCTACCAGGACACTCACTAATGCCGGCAATTTTGCCGTAACACTTTTCAGCTCATCTACATTTTCGGACAGTTCAATTTCTTTTATAAAATACCCCACAGAACTTTGGTGAATTTTGGCAATATCTTTATAACCGATTGTCTCGACAATGGTACCTTGTTCATTGCGAACCGCAAGGTGTGAAACATTTTTGTCCTTTTGCAAAAGTATAGCTTCGTATAAAAGTGCTTTTGCATCAATACATTCCACCGGTGCCGTCATAATGTTTACCACACTGGTGCTTGGATCAAGTCCTTTGGCAAGCACTCGTTTTTTTAGATCACTGTTATTAATGACACCAATAATTTGCTGGTCTTTAGAAACAAAAAGAACATCTTTTCCCTGTTGAGTCATGAGTAAGGCTGCTTGCTGTACAGCTGTATCAGCATCGCATTTACATATTTTATCTAAATAATGTTTAATGGGTTGATTCATTAACAGCAATGATGTTTGCAATTCTTGAGATAACTGCTCGCAGGCTAACTGTATTTGTTTTGTGTCGCTAACCTCTTTAGTAACAACTATATACCCGTCCTGTTCACCTTGCTTTAACAAGGAAATTGAAGCTATCACTGCTCGTTTAGTTTCATCATTACATAACACAGTTGTTTCGAGATTAAGTGCGCCATTTAAATTTTGCAAAGTCTCCCATTCAATTCCAAAAATATCTGCAAACTTTAATTTCAAAATATCTATCTCATTATAACCAACCAAATCACAAAAGACTGAGTTTGCAAATACGATTCTTTGATTTACCACAAGAAGAGTTCCCTCCGTCGATGCTTCGACCAAAGACTTATATTTTTGCATGGAAAGCGCTAATTTAGCTTCAACATCCCTGCGGCTGTTTTCAA